>CAMZLR010000001.1 GCA_947311725.1 Candidatus Campbelliibacteriota bacterium
CTCCATTCCTCGCAATGACAAAATTCAGAGTATCATTACAATTCCAACTCTGTCATTGCGAGGAGCGAGGAACGAGCGACGCGGCAATCCATACTATGTTAAACCAATAAACATAAAACCATGTCATTGCGAGGAGGAACGACGAAGCAATCTACACTTTGTACTATCAATAAACTATGAATATTGTTATTGAGAGGCACAAAGCAATCTACACCTTGCATACGATAAAATAATTTTAACAATAGAAACTTGTAACAGTTTACAGTTTACAGTTTACAGTTTACTGTAAACTGTAAACTGTTTTGTTTGTATCTGTCATTCCTGCGCAGGCAGGAATCTAAACCCTGTATCATAATTTAAACACAGGAGATTCCCGCCTACGCGGGAATGACAAGGATATTATTAAAATAATGGTAATGACAAGGATATTATTAAAATAATGGTAATGACGGATGTTATTAAAATATAATCACATAATAAAAAATATAATCATAGAATGACGAATAATAAAGTAATTTATACTTTATTAGTATATATGTGTTATATATGAAAAATATATAGTTAATGTCTATATTTTGTTTTTTTTGTAAAATGTTATTGTGATAATAAGTGAATTGATATAATTCATTTTTATTTATAAATTTTAACAAAATAGTTAATTAAAAATATGAAAAATATGAAAAAAATATTATTAAGTTTTCTTTTTGGAATAAGTTTTCTCTTTTTAGGAGCCAATATGGTCTCAGCAAATCCTGCAGGAGATAATATTATTATTTCGGAAGTGGAATACGACCCTGCACAAGGCGGTGGGGATCAGTCTTACGAATGGTTTGAATTATATAATCCAACCTTAACTGATATTGATATTTCCGGATGGCAATTTACTGATGGAGAAGGTGGAACTACAGTAGTTATTCCAAACGGAAACACTATTGCTTCAGGAGAGTATTTTCTTGCTGTTTATAATACAACAAATTTTCAAACAGAACATGCTGGAGTGACTCATGATTTAGAATATGGATCATTGGCATACGCTAGTAATGTTAATTTTTCAAATAGTGGTGATGAACTTTGGATTAAAGATACAGGAGGAAATGATGTAGATTTTGTAGCATGGGAAAAAGGTGGAGGTCCATCTAATAATAAACATTATCCAAGTTGGAATGTTTATGCTTCAGAAGGAGAGTCTATTGCTCGGGCAAATAGTTCAGATACAGACACTGTTTCTGATTGGCAAGGTCATCAAGCCCCAACTCCAGGGACAGGAAGTTTAACACTTACAGATCCTGCTATGGATTTTGTTATCACTGTAAAAACAGATAACACAGGCTCATCTTCCGACATTCAATTCACTATACCTACAACAGGTGCAGGCTATAACTACAATGTAGACTGTGATAATGATGGTATTAATGAAGCTACCGCACAAACAGGAAACTATACCTGTGACTACGGAGCAGGAAATGCAGGAACCTACACCATTAGAATAAAAGATAACTCTGGAGCAGGAACAGGTTTTCCAAGAATTTACTTTAATAATGGAGGAGACAAAGACAAAATACTTTCTGTTAATCAGTGGGGAACAGGACATTGGACATCAATGGAAGATGCTTTCTATGGTTGTTCTAATCTAAATTCAGCTTTTGTAGTTGGTGGAACAGGTGAACCAGCTTGGGCAACAGATGTTCCTGATTTTAGTACCGTTTCTATTCTTGATAATATGTTTAATGCAGCTACTTCTTTCAATCAAAATATAAATAATTGGGATACTTCAAATATTAGTGGGATGTATAATATGTTTTATGCTGCATCAGCTTTTAATCAACCTCTAAATAATTGGGATGTAAGCCATGTTAGTAATATGGGAGGAATGTTTAGAGATACATCAGCTTTTAACCAAGATATTAGTGGATGGAATACTGGATCTGTTACAAGTATGTTTGTTATGTTTTTAGGGTCAGCTTTTAATCAAGATATAGGATCATGGGACACAAGCAATGTTATAAGTATGGGGAGTATGTTTAGAAATGCATCAGCTTTCAACCAGCCATTAAATAGTTGGAATACTGTGAGTGTGACAAATATGGCCAGTATGTTTAGTGGTGCGTCAGCATTTAATCAAGATATTGGTGATTGGGATATACAAGATGTGGAGAATATGAATGATATGTTCAATAATGCAACCCTTTCAACTTCAAATTATGATGCTTTGTTAAATGCTTGGAATGCACAGAATTTACAAGATAGTGTAACTTTCCATGGTGGAAATTCAACCTATTGTGCAGTAACAGCCCATGATAATATTTTTAGTGCAACAGGACATAATTGGGCATTAACTGCCGACGGGGGAATAGATGCAAATTGTCCACCTGTTATCACTTCAAACGGAGGAGGAAATTCTGCAACCATTCATGTAAATGAAAATCAAACAGCAGTAACTACAGTTACAGCAACTGATCCAAATGCGGGAGATACTCTAGCTTACGGAATTGTTGGAGGAGTAGATCAAGGAAAATTTACAATTGATGCGAATACTGGAGTTTTAACTTTCCAAACCGCACCAGACTTTGAAAATCCAACAGATACAGATACAAATAATGATTATGTTGTGCAAGTTCAAGCTTCAGATGGAACACATGCAGATACCCAAGTTTTAACAGTTATTGTTGATGAAGTGAGTCAATCATCAAATTCTTCACATCATGGATCAGGAAGAGTTTCAAAAGCAAAACTTGCAGAAATCTTTAAAAAAGCAGAAACAAAAAAAGAAGAAGTTAAAGAAGAACAAAATCAAGAAACAAAAGAAAATAAATGTTCTTTTACTTACTCAAGACTAATTCGCTTTGGAACAAAAGGGGAAGATGTGAAAGAACTTCAAGAAACACTTAATGCATTAGGTTTCAACACAGGAGTAGTAGATGGATGGTATGGAAAAAACACATTTAAAGGAATTAAAGCTTTTCAAACAGCAACAGGAATTGCTCGTGATGGAATATTTGGTCCACAATCAAATGGAAAACTTTCTTTAAAATGCTCAGTCTAATATATTTTTCATTATTTTTATAAAAAACATCGGAAGGTGTTTTTTTGTGTTAATATAAAGGTATATGATTTTGTTTCTTCAAAACGCACATATTTTTTGGACAGTGTGGAGTGTGTTATTTGCTTCTTTCTTTTTATATATTTTATATCTTGTAAAAAAACGAAAACGTTACCATTCTCAACCAACAGAATTTGAACCGCCAGAAAATATTAATCCACTGCTTGCTGGGTATTTAATTGATGGAGAGTTTCATGTTCGCGATTATATCGCTGGTTTTACGTACCTGGTACAGCAAGATATAATTACTATTAATAAGGAAAAACCTAAAAAAAATGAATTTACTTTAAAAGATTTAACTCGTGCACAGGCGCATATTGAAAAAATCGCTTTTAGTGAAGGATATATTGAAAAAGGACTTTCTTTTCATAAGGCGAGTGCTCTTTATGGAACAATGTTTATAATAATTATTATCGGCTTTCTTTTTTACCTTGGACAGATAACTATTTGGGCGCGAGACTTGAGTTTTCTAAACGGTTCTTATATTTTTCTTGGATCACTTCCATTTTTCATTTATTTAATGTATAAGATATTATATCTTTCTAAATTAAAATTAACGGAAAAAGGACATAAGGCTAAGAATTCATTGATTGGTTTTAAGAATTTTTTAAATTATGCAGAATCACACAGAATAGAATATTTTAATAATTTGAAAAACAATAAGGATAGTTTTACTAAGTACTTACCATATGCCATTGCTTTAAACGTTGAAAGCCAGTGGAAGAATAAGTATTCAAGTTTGATTGTGGATATTCCAGCAATTTATACGCTCCAACACATTAATCTTCCAAGGTTACCATATGGGTCTGGAGATCTTATTGGATTTATTGATATGGTTCAAGAGCATCGAATGAAAAAATAAGTATCTTAAAGGAAAACATGGTTACAAAGCGATCGCTTTTTTCTTTCTGCTATAATAGATTCATGAAAAATATTTTTAAATTTATTTTTATTACTACATTATTTATTTTTACGCAGAATGCTTCTGCCGAAGAGATAAAAAACTATGTTGTCGATATTGAACTTCATAAAAATTTATCTATGACCGTTACCGAAATCATTGATTATGATTTTGGAAATTTACAGAGACATGGAATATTTCGATTTTCCCCTCTTTATTTTAATGTTGACGGGCAGAAGAATATGTATGGGTTACAATAATGAAAATTGCAATTTGAAAATCTGTCTGTGAAACGTGATGGTATTTCAGAAAAATATACAAAAAAATAAAAGATAAAAACGGAAATTATTTTATTAAAATAGAAAAAGCAAATGAAACTATTACCGGTGCTCATGTTTATGAAATAAAATATAATGTATTGGGTTCTATGCGTTATTTTGAAAATTATGGTGAAGTGTATTGGAATGCTATTGGTTTAGACTTTAAGATCCCTATTTACGAGGTGGAAATTCATTTGTAAGGAGATGGAATAAGATTTGATAAATTTTTTTGTTATTCAGGCTTTGTCAATTCACAAAGTAATTGTGATTACCCCATTAGACAAGGTGATAGAAGTATTTATTTTAGACAGCAAATATTGAATCCCTATGAATGACTCATTATTTCAGCTTCTTTTGAGAAAGGGGCTGTTGCCCAAGAGGAATTTTTTGGATTTACTTTAAAGGCTTTAATTTTAGCAATTGCTGGAATTATCTTGATTATTGGAATTCACGTTGCGTTTTTCATACGAAAATATCAACGTAAATATTTTACCTATGACCATATTCATCCTCGCTATACACCACCAGAAAATTTAGATGCTATTTTCACAGGATATTTTATAGATAAGAAACTTGATCCCCGCGACATTTCAGCTTGGATTATTCAACTTGCTCGTGATGGAATATTTGGTCAACAATCAAATGGAAAACTTTCTTTGAAATGTTCAGTTTAATATATTTTTCATTATTTTTATAAAAAACATCGGAAGGTGTTTTTTTTTTGTAGATTTTATATAATATACATATGTTTAAAAAGTATCTGATTTTTATTTTATTTTTAATATTTCCAATGCAGTTTATCTTTGCTGCAAATTTATTATGGGATTTTAACAACTCTTTAGATTATACCTATGGAGCAAATATTGAAGTATCAGCAGGGTCTTCTCATCTGAAACAAATTGATAGTAGCATTATAGATGACACTCAAGCTGAATTTGATTTAGGTTCATATAATAATACAGTTTTTGATACTGATCATATTGAATTAAATACAAATATAGATTCTGGTGAATATCAATCAAAAATATTTGATTTTGGAAATAATGTATCATATGACAATCTTTCTTGGTTAGAAACATTGAACTTATATAATAATTGGTATGACAATAATTGGCAAAAAAGAAAAGTTGCAACAGTAGATAACTCATTAACAGCTTCAAATTTGATTGATTATCAGATTAGGTTAGAAGTTAACTATGATTCTGACATGAATGCAGATTTCTCTGATTTAAGGTTCACAGATTCTGATGGGACAACTCCAATAGACTTTTGGGTTCAATCATATATAAGTGGGACAAGTGCTGTAGTATGGGTTGAAGTACCAAATATACCAGCATCTAACACGAGTGATATATATATGTACTATGGAAATAATGCAGCAGTTTCTGCAAGTAATGGTGAAAATACTTTTTTATTATTTGATGATTTTGATGATGGAAATATTGATGTAGGAAAGTGGCTTGAAGTTGATCCAAATAACGAAATGACTGAATCTGCAGGGAAGCTTCATTTTGTTAGATTATCGTCGAGTGTCGGTTGGACTAAAGGTATTATTGCTAATACTACTTTTCCAAGATCAAATTTAAGTCTTGAAGCTGATTATAAATGGGAGAATAATAATTCATCATGGGATGCGATTATGTTTGGATGGCACGATTCTGGTACTAATCCAGATTTCCGTAATCTAGTATATGGATACTATAATAATGGTATAAGTGGAGGAACAAGTATCCCTGTAACAGTGTATGAAGATGGGACAGGTAGAAGTGCTTCTGGTAACTGGGTATTGAATCAAGATTATGATATTCGTGTAAGAATTAAACAAGGTGGAGGAGCTTATTATGAGAGAAGTATTGATAATGGTTTAAATTGGGAAATTAGCTTGGAAGATACTTATTCTACCGAAACAAACCTAAAACCAGCATGGGCTTTTCATTCAGGGACTCATTCTTTTGATAATGTAAGAGTAAGAAAATGGACAGATAACGAACCTACTTTGACATTTAGTAATGAACAAAAAGGGATAGATACAACAGATATAAAAATACAAATTAGATCATGTGATGATTCTCTATGTGATACTGAAATATTTGTAGGACCTGATGGAACTAATGCTACTTTCTTTACAACTAATACAGGTGAATTAATGAATATTATAAATAATAGATACTTTCAGTATAAAATATTTTTTTCTGGAGATGGCACATTAAGTTCAGAATTAAGTTTAATAAAAATTGATTATCATGGTTATGATACATCAATTCCTACTATTATTCCAAATAATAGTTTGACTATTGAAAATTCCTCTAAGTTAATTTCTTTTATAGAAAATTCAACAAAAGACCCTGGCTCTGAAGTATATTATCAGTTATCAAACGATGATGGATTAAACTGGAAATATTTTAATGGGTCTTCTTGGGTGAATGTTGTTGGTCCAAATGATTATAATGTTTCTTCAGATATAAACACTAATATAAATACATTCCCAACTAACTCTACTCAAATATTATTTAAGGCGTTTTTTGAAAGTGATGGCTTAGCACAAGCATATCTAAATGAAGTAACAATTGAATCACAAATACAAAGTTCTTCATCATCAGGTTCAAGTGGTTTTATAAAATACGTTTGTAAAGACAAATCAGCAACAAATTATAATAGGTTCGGTAGACATAAGGAGTCGTTATGTGAATATGATAATAAAAAAGATGAAAATATTATTGATAATGTTGCCATTATAAATAATGGTGATGTTATCTGTAGCATTATTAAGCAGAATCTAAAATATGGAGATGTTGATGGCGAATATTCAAGTTGGCAGAAGGGTGTAGTTAGTGAAATAAAAGTTCTTCAAAAAGATATGAATATATTAGGTTTCGATGTTGGAGATGTCGATGGCTTTTTTGGTAAAAAGACGAAAGATTCTATAAAGAAAATGCAGTTATCTTTTGGTTTAGATCAAGATGGTTTAGTTGGACCAAATACTAGATCATTGATTAATAAATCTTGTTCTGAAGATGTTTTGCCTGTTGAGGATAGTATTTATATATCTAAAGATGTAATTGATCAAGTAAAAGACTTGAAGAAGACTATAGACTTGTTACAGGTAAAGTTAGATAATATTTTAGAGAAATTTAATATATCAATATAAAAATATGATTATACACTTCTTTTATATTATTTTTTTATAAAAAGTCTAATATAATTTATATGAAATATATTGATATACATGCACATTTAAATTTTGCTATATATAACGAAGATCGTGATTCTCTTATTAAGAAGACAATAGATAACGAAATATCTGTTATAAATATAGGAACACAACAATCGACTTCTATGGAAGCTGTAAAAATAGCAGAAAAGGTAAAAAGTTTTTATGCTATTGTTGGACTTCACCCAATACATACAATAGAAAGTTATCACGATGAAGAAGAAATTGGTAAAGAAGGAGAAGGTTTTATTTCACGTGGTGAAATTTTTGATAAAGAATATTATAGGAATTTGATTATATCTTCAAATAAGGTTATTGGGATTGGTGAATGTGGTCTTGATTATTATAGAAACGATAAGAAGACGAAAGAAAAACAAGAAAAAGCTTTCAGAGAGCAAATTGAATTATCAATAGAGACTGATATTCCTTTGATGCTACATGTAAGACCTTCAGAGGGTAAATATGATGCTTATTATGATGTATTGAGTATTATCAAAGAATATATAAAAAAAGGTTTTAAACTTAAAGGAGATGTCCATTTTTTTGCTGGAACAAAAGAAATAGCTAAAGAATTTATTGATTTAGGATTTTATATTTCATTTACTGGTGTTATTACTTTTGCAAAAGAATATGAGGACTTGGTCTTGTTCGTACCAATTAATAGAATTTTATCTGAGACAGATTCTCCATATGTCTCTCCAATCCCTTTTCGAGGAAAACGTAATAGCCCATTGAATGTAAGAGAAGTTGTTAAGAAAATAGCAGAAATAAAAAAAATAGATGAAGATGTAGTTTCTAAACAAATAATGAAAAACGCAAAAAGATTGTTTAATATTAAATAATCTTTTTATATTTAATAAAAAAGAGAATATACATATATTAAATATCTGATATTGCAGACAAGAGATATAATCTTTACAAATATATAAATATACGTAACATGTATCTCGTATGAATATAAATAATACACAAGGTTCTCAAGATGGTGTATATACACCTGAGCCACGCGTTTACGAGATAGGATATCATATTCTATCATCAGTAGATGAAGGGAACATTGAAAATGAGCGAGATGCTTTAGTGGCTATTATTACTAAATTTAATGGAATAGTTATTTCAGAAGAAATACCTGCTCTTATAGACCTTGCATATAAAATGGATAAGGTCATAGACAATAAACGTCAAATTTATTCACAAGCATATTTTGGGTGGATAAAATTTGATCTTAATCCAGAATCTATTATCGAATTAGAAAAGGAGATTGAGGGACTTAAATCTATTTTAAGGTTTATACTTATAAAAACAGTACGTGAAAATACTATTGTTTCAGAAAAACCTTATAAACTAGCAAAAAAGGGAAATAAAGATTTTGATGAAGAATATGATGACGATGGCTTTGACGAAGTTGAAAGACCAATTGCTGAAGAATTACCTGAAGATAATATTACAGACGAGAAAGATATAAAAGAAGATACAGAAGAGGCGAAAGAAGGCGAAGATAATGGTAATGATGATGACTTAACAAAGATAGAAGGTATTGGACCAAAAATAGCAGAAATTTTTGCTAGTGCCGGAATTAAGACTTTTTCTGATTTATCTAGTTCAAAGGTTGGTGATCTTAGAAAGATTTTAGAAGATAATAAACTTTCTTCTCATGATCCTAAAACTTGGTCAAAACAAGCAACACTTGCTAAGAATGAAAAATGGGAAAAACTTGCTGAATTACAGGATGAATTAAAAGGTGGAAAATAAATTTTATTAATTTAACTAATAAACATTATGTATTTAAACAAAGCATTAATAGTAGGAAATTTAACACGTGACCCAGAATTAAAAACATTACCATCTGGTATGAAAGTTACCTCATTCAGTATTGCAACGAACAGGGTATGGAAAGACAAAGATGGAAATAAAAAAGAAGCTGCAGATTTTCACAATATTGTAGTATTTGGTCGTCAAGCTGAAACCTCAGCACAATTTTTAAAAAAAGGATCTCAAGTATTAATTGAAGGTAGACTTCAAACTCAATCATGGGATGATGCAAATTCAGGAAAGAAAATGTATAGGACTGAAATTGTTGCAGATCGTGTTCAATTTGGTTCAAGATCTCAGGGTGTAGCAAGTGGAGCTCCAATTTCTGAAAATCCAGTATCTGCACCAAAAGTTGAAGATACACCATCTATAGATACTATAGAATATCCAGAAGAGGATATTAATCCAGAAGATATTCCTTTTTAGGAATTAAAATATTAATTATTATGAAACAACATTGTTATTTTAAACAAAACAATATTAAACATATTGACTATAAAGATACAGAATTATTGAAACGTTTCTTAACTCCAACTGCTAGAATCATGGGTAGAAAAAGAACAGGAACTTCAGCAAAGATGCAAAGACAACTTGCAACTGCTATTAAAAGATCTAGATTTATGGGATTACTTCCATTTATTAGAAGTTAAAAAATATTATGCCAATTATTAAATCACAAAAAAAATCAGTACGACAGTCAGAAAAAAGAAAAGTTTTTAATGATCGTCGTCGTAGAGCGATGCGTGAAGCAGTAAAGACAGTAAAGACATTTATTGCTGGGAAAGATTCTGAATCTGCTAAAGAAGCTTTATCTATTGCATATAAGGCAATAGACAAGGCTACAAAACGTGGAGTTATAAAACCTAACACAGCATCTAGAAAGAAATCACAATTATCTAGAGATATTAAAAAATTATCTTAATAAAAACGCTTTATGCGTTTTTTTTATTTTTTAACTTCAAAAAATTCTTTTAAATATTAGTATACATGATATATTTTTATTATTGCTCTTGTAGTTTAATGGATAGAACATCGCCTTGCGGAGGCGACGATCCAAGTTCGATTCTTGGTGAGAGCACAATAACGAGCTAGCATTAGTTAGTTATAAAGTAAACAAAAAAATTCCTGATTGATTTAAAAAACCCACAACGAGTAATAGATTTATTAAAAAGTTGAAATAAATATTGGATCAATGTCTTTATTACTCATTGAGTACTATGAATTAGGATGATTAATAAGAAATGAGTATAATTAAGAATACATTTTTAGTTAAAAATTATGTTAATAGAAAAAATACAACAAAATAAACAAGAGGTTTCTCGCAAAACTATTGAAGAACAAGCTAACTACGAAGGAAACCATTCTCTATTAATGTTTGAACGGCTAAATAATCCAGTGATATTTGAACAACTTGTAAATGATCGCTATGAAGATATTACAAGTATAGATTATTCAAAATATGAATACGTTGATCCTGACTACTTAAAATATCTTAACCGTGATGAATTTTTTGTTAAGCAGGATATTAAAAAAGAATTAAAGAAAGCTATAGATATAGCTAGTAAATCGACAGGGTTTTCATATACAAAGAATGGTTATTTTGATTCAAATAAGGGAGATGGAACTGGTAATATTGGAATATTATGTTCAGGGGCAGAGAATAAATACAACGAGACAGCTTTAAGTAAAAATATAACAGAAGCTCACGAAAAAGGTCATAACATTCGTGAATATAGTATTGATTCAGGCTTTTCAAAAAAATTATTAGAAGCTTTTGATTTTGATAATGTTTCATTTTCAGAAAATGAATTAAATGAAATTAGAGATATGAGAAATGGATATGAAGATAGTTCTGATGAGGAGATTACTGAAGCTTTTAAAGAATATTTTGCTTATCCTTGGGAAATTATTGAGCGTATGGGGCAAATAAAGAATTATTTTGGAATGTCAGGTATTGAAGAGTTTACTAAAGAACATTTGGATTATGCTCGTAAAAATTATGTAGAAGATACTGGTATTTATAGATTACAAATACAGACATTTTTTGATTCAATTATTGATGACGAGAAGTTTATTGAAAAAATGAATACACTTGGTATCTAAGAATACTAAAAATAGTATCCTTAGATACAAATACAACCATTCTTTGATTCAATTTTTAATGAGAGAGCAATTATTATTTAAAATAAGTCACTTGGTTTTTTTAATTTGATTTTTTTAAAACCCTATTTTTTCAATAAATCTATTTGTGAAAGACTCATGAATTTCTTTTTCTTTAATAAATTGTAATAGAAATTCTCTAATTTGCATTATATTTATTTGAGGTGCTATATTTACAGAAATAGTAGAAGATATTTTTCTATTTGTAGATATTAATAATATAGCCTCGTTTCTTTTATTTTGTCCTATCCAAAATGAATATATATCAGTGTAAGGATACATATCTCCATGTATTTTAATTCCATGTTGACTTATTTCTACTGGTAATATTTCTGGTTTTTTTGTTGAAAGACTAAACATTAGAAATCCACCAATGAGAATTAATACACCAAATAGATAATCTTTTATTATAATAGATAAGACTATGAGTAGTAAGGTAACTATTCCGACGTATATGTACCAGTTTTTTGTTTTTTCTTTGTATTCAAATTCCATGGAATCCCATGTAAATTCTAAACTTTCTTTATGTAACATATATAAAGTATAAGATTATTAGCTATAAGTTACAAGTCTTTTTTTTAAAAAAGATTAAATTAATAGAAATATTGTTTCTCATATATCTTGATATCTGTGGATAACTTGTGGTGTTTTTTAATTTAAATTAAATTATTGCTTGCAACATAAATACTTATATGTATAATACTCTTTATCGTACTTTAATAACTTAAGACAAATTTGCCTCATTCTGGTGAGTGAGGCATGGTGACGGCTTTACGATTAAAGTCGTCATGATCAAAGTTCTAATTATTTTTTAATTAGAACACCTGTGTATCAGAATATTTTGTGTAATCTGATACAACAAATATTCCAATAATTTTTAATTATTTTAAATGCTTTCATGGGGACATGAGAGCTCAGTAAATATATTTCATCCACGAAATATATTTATCATTCTAAAGTAGTAAAGAAAAAACTTCGAAACAAAATTTTTTGTTTCGTTCTATGAATATGAGAAATGCGTTATACGCAACATATTATTTAGTAGAGTTTGATCCTAGCTCAGGATGAACGCTGGCGGCGTGGATAAGGCATGCAAGTCAAACGATCTATGTGTTTACATATGGAAAGTGGCAAACGGGGTAGTAACAGGTAGGAACATACCATTGAGTCATGAATAACTGCGAGAAATCGTAACTAATACATGATATCTCTACGGAGGAAAGATTTATCGCTCAATGAATGGCCTGCTGAGTATCAGCTAGTTGGTAGTGTAATGGACTACCAAGGCTATGACGCTTAGGGGAGGTGAGAGCCTGACCCCCACCATTGGAACTGAGACACGGTCCAAACTCCTACGGGAGGCTGCAGTCGAGAATCTTCCGCAATGCACGAAAGTGTGACGGAGCGACGCCGCGTGATGGATGAAGCCCTTCTGGGGTGTAAACATCTTTTATAAGTGAAGAAGCTTATTGACATTAACTTATGAATAAGGGGTTCCTAAACTCGTGCCAGCAGGAGCGGTAATACGAGTACCCCGAGCGTTATCCGGAATTATTGGGCGTAAAGGGTCCGTAGGTGGTTATATTAGTCGGTCGTTAAAGATCCAAGCTCAACTTGGGGATGGCGACCGAAACGGTATAACTTGAGGGTGTGAGAGGTGAGTAGAACTCATGGTGTAGGGGTGAAATCCGTTGATATCATGGGGAATACCAAAAGCGAAGGCAACTCACTGGCACATTCCTGACACTAAGGGACGAAACCCTGGGTAGCGAATGGGATTAGATA
>CAMZLR010000002.1 GCA_947311725.1 Candidatus Campbelliibacteriota bacterium
ATAAGAAAAATATGAAGTATAAAAATATGAAGAGTTTTTAAAAACAAAAAACCATATCTGGCTTTTTGTTTTGAATTTTATTTTTCTTTTGCTTCATTAAAGTCAACTCTTACCTTTCCTGAACGTATCCTGTTTGCAGCTGCTTTGTCTGTTAATCCATTTGCTACTTTTTCTCTTGCTTGTCCTATAAGTGTTTTTTCAATCTTTTCAGCTTTTTCTTTAATTGCGGTTGTTGTTTGTTTTTTAAATGTAGTTAGTTGATCTTCCATTTCTGACAGAAAATCTGTTGCAGATGTAATAGCTGAAGCATTTCCTGTTGCTCTAGCATTATTTAAGTCTCTCTCTGCTTCTTTTACCTCTTTTTCATATTTTTTAATAGAGTTTCTTTCAAATTCAGCTCTGCTTATAGCGTCACCCGTGGTTTTATCAACCATTTTTTCTTTAGTAGTATATCCATGGTGATCAGTATATTCAATTTCTTCTAGTACACCTTTTGTTTTATTAACAGTAAGTCCTTTAGAAAATGTTTCATTAAGATCTTCAAGAAGTTTTTTATTTATCTCTCCTGTTGAAGGGTCTTTTTGTTTTAGAATATCAATAAATTCAGATTTAATATCTGTAGAAGATTTTGCATCAACAATTTTTTCTTGCCAACTTGCAGCATTATTTTTAGACTTTTCATGTTCTGAATCATATCTAGCCTTTTCTTGTTCAAATTTGTGTTCTGATTCTGCAAAATCTTTTCCACTAATTTTTTCTCGAAGCTTTCTTTTTCCTATAGCAACATCTTTTTCAATAGACCTGGCAGATTTACCAGCTAAATTTTTACTAAAGAATTGTGAAGCTCCACCAATCCCAGATTTTGAAGCAAGTTTATTAAATCCAGGTAATTTTGTAACGTTCATAACTTTTGTAGAGCGCATTCGCTTACCTTTTGCAATAGTTTTCTTACCCCACGCTTTTGCTTTTTCACCTCCAAATTTCTTTGCTGCTGACCCAGCTACTTGAGTAATACCACCACTGATAGCTCCTCCAGCCGCAATACCTCCAGTAACAGCCATTGCTCCTATTGCAAGTGTTCCACCTACAATTTTACCTACCATTCCAGAAATTACCCCAGCAAAGTCTCCTGCCATTTTTTCCGCAACTTTCTTTGCTAATAATATCAAGACAATGATCATTGCCATCGGCATAATAATATCTAACATATTTTGTAGAGTAGAAGGGCTTCCTCCTATTGTATAAACATTCATGAATTGGACAGCTAAATATAATATAAATATAAATATAGGTGCCATAAAAGCCATTTTTAATAAACTTGGAAACCATTTTTTAAATCCTATATAATCAATATTTTCTAGTGCTGGAAGAGTAAGACTTGCGAAGGCAAGGGGAGATAGTATTACGGCTATCCATAAACCAAGAGTTCTCCCTAAAAATAGGAAAGCTACAGATAGAAATACATAGATGAGTGATCCGTTTATCACACCAGCCATAACCGTCATTAACATCTGTTTACCTTTTGTTGTGTATCCATCATTCAAAAAAAGCTTCTGAGGGTTTATTTTATTTGCTATGGCTAGAGAGGTAGACTTACCACTTATATCACCAGTTATACCTGAATTAGTTTTTGTTTGGAAAGAGACATTTTCTTGATCTATTTTATTGTAAAATACATGAGCAAATATATTAGAAACATCTATTATGGCATATGAAAAGAACATACTAAAATTAATTGTTAGTGTTACAAGAATTACTTTCATTAAATAAGCTTTTGCTTTTCCTTTTCCTGAACCAAGTACCATCTGAAAAGCTATAAATAATAGAGCAAAAATAAATATTATATTTGTTATATCTCTTAAGATTTTCCATCCTTGTTTTATAAAATCAGAGCCGTTATATGATGCACTTTGAAGGGAATGAGAAAGGAAGAAATCCATAAATTTAGCAGAAAAACCAACTAGTATGTTTCCAACGTTTACAAAAAGTAAATATAAGAAATTTATCCCATAACAGGCAAGATCAACGTCACATTTTAATAATCCAGTTGACGTATCTACTAGCTCTGCATTAGCAACAGACAGGTTTATTTTAATTAAATTTCTATTGACTTTTGTTTTAGTGGTGAAACCAATATTTATTGGATTAGTTATTGTTTTTGTTTGTATCTGGACAGAAAGAGGTAAAAGTAAAAATACTGTAAATATACCAATAATCGTTAAATATTTTTTCATTAATTTCATAAGTTTATTATATAGTAACAAGTTTCAAAAAGAAAGTTTTAAAATATTATCTTTTTTATGAAAAAGAAATAAGTTATTAATTCATATATATTAATGCGAACCTTTGGTCATCTGTTTAAACAAAAAAAACAGAAAACTCTGTCTTTTTGTTTTACTTTTTTAAATTCCAGAAAAGGCTGTTTTATAAACTATAGTATCTGCAAACATCCATGTTTGACCATACGTACCATTACCACTACACCAAGGGTGACATAATCGTTTTTTTATTCCACACCATTTTGAGCCAACTTTGTGAAAAGTATCATTTGAAGCCATACAGAACAAATATTTACCATCATTAGACCCTGCATCGCTACAATCACCTGAATGAATAATACTATTTATAGCCGTAATAGCTGAAATTACTCCTGTAGGGTCAGCAAGCCAAACATTAGAGACAAGACGCCAATCAAACCCTTTTGTTTTATTTAACTTAGCAATTTCATCAACTACTATATTAGATAGTTTATCTTTTCCTAAAATTTCAGCCACATTCTTACCTATATTATCAGTATCAAAATCAGGATACATTTGATTTATGTAATCATTTACTTCATTTATATTTTCAAAACCAAGTATACTCAATTCTATATTTGCTTCAGATGTGAATAAATTAGTCAAAAACATAGAATCAGAACCTATATTTTGTTTTTCACGTTCGGTATTAAGCAGATTTTTTATTTGACTATCTGACATATTAGGATCACTGTTAGTGACCTTTTTAATAAAAGTATAACAATCTAAAGCGTATAACTTTGATTTTTCAATATCAGCTTCAGTAGTCTCTTTTTCTATTTTTAAACTCAATATATCTTTCTCCGTTACAATATTATTTTTTATGATGTAATATCTATATCTTAAATTACTTTTGTATTTTCTGTACTCTTCTAACATCTGAGTATCATCACCATCATTAAGTGTATTCCTCCATATATCCCAACCTAATGCTATTGCTATTTCTTCAGCTTTTTTTCTATTGTTTTCTACAAGTGTTGTAGGTGTTTCACCGAGTTCTGTTTTATATGAATACAAATCTCTATTTTCTATAATATAAACATAATTTTCAGCAGCCGCATCTGCTACCGGTATTAATCTAAAGTTATCTGTAGGTGAATTATTAATTTTAATTTTTGTACTTAATATATCTATTAAGTCTTCATCAGTTATCTTATACACTTTAGTTATTGATTTTTTACCATCATTATTTTCTACTTCTTTTTCATAGTAAATATCTTCATAATATAGAGGAATCTTGTTATTTATTAGATCTCTGGCTGCTATATAGTTGGTATTTGTTTCTACTTCGATCTTTAAGCGTAAAAGGGTTTGATAAATATTTCTATAACCATCTCTATTAGATATAATGTCGTTTATTTCAGATTTGGTATTACTTCCTATTATGTTATTTATAGTAAGGTCTAATTCACTTACACCAGGTATATTCAGCGCATAATCACTATTAATTTGTTTAGTTTGATTCAAACCTATTTTTATTAGTTCCTCATTTCTTTTATTTACATCGCTACATTTGTCCTTTTTACTTGCTCCTTCCATTCTTTCCCTTGCTGTATCATTATAACGTTTCTCCCAATCGTAATCCGGACCTGGCCTACAATAATCTAATATTGGTACTATATCTATAACACTTTTTTTTAATTTAAAAACTTCATTTGTTAATTTAAGAGCTTCTTTTGCTAATATTAGAGATTTTTCTAAATTATCTTTAAGTTCTACATTTAACTCTGGACCGTCATTCCATTCTTTCCCTTCGAAATCTTCAGGTCCACCAACATATGGAACAGAAGCGTCATCTCCTATTGTATTTTCATATCCATTATTAAAATTTGCATTTTCTCCATTATACACACCTTCAGTTGTAGAACTATTTCCATTCTCTTCACCCCCTTGATTAAACATTCTTGCATCATCTGATATCCCAAGAACATCATATTCATTTTGATACGAGCTAACTATTGCGTCAGCTCCACCATCAAGAATATCTTGCAAATGATCATTTGGGGATTTTTTTCCGAATTTATCTTGTAATTTACTTATTCCAGCCTGTAGTAAACCTTCGGTTAATCTTCCTAGTGATTTTGCAAGAACATCAGAAAGTTCTCTTGCCATATAAGATTGATCTTCATCTTTGGTCATAAGTTTTTTCATTTTTGTTTCAACTAGGCTACCAGGAGTTACTGTTTCATATTTTAGACATACACGTGACCCAGCTCCAGTTTTTGTTTTATCTATAGTGCCATTACCCAACCCATCAGTTTTTTGTCCGACAGGGTCACTCCATTCTATACATTTTCTTTTATCTTTGTATTTTTGTGGGCTTTGCATATCTTGTATTGATTTTTCAACTACACTTTGATTACCTTTTGTTTTAACACTAAGAACCTTATTAATCATCGCGTTCACTCCAGCAGTATAATTATGAGGATCGGCAAGAGCCATGTAGCCTTCCCAACCACCAGCAGAAAAATCAGTTTTAAATGTCTCTACTTTTTCTGGTGACCCTAGAAGAAAGTTTATTGTTTTACCATCGCCTTTTATTAATGAATCTAATGTATTTTCATGAAGTATTTTTGCCCCGTGTTTTGCAATAGTTGCGGCTGCAAATCTTGCATCTATAACACCAGAATTAACATATAGATTGTAGTTTTGTTCTGCAACATTACCTACTTCTCCAAAAAAACCACCATTATGAACACCACCACATGCATCTTTGTCATTTTGAAATATATTTTCTATTTCTGTACTAGAAGGTAATGTTTCTAAAATTTCATCATATGGTATTAAGTATGTTTCTGCATCGTTCGCACAATCTTCATATGCATCACCATCTAATGTATCACATGCATCAATTGCCTCATTGTAGCGTATATTAGCCAAATATTTTTGATATTTATTATTTGCATTAATTAGACACTGTCTTTTTTCTTCAGAAGATAATTCATCTCCATTATTTTGTAGCTTATAAGCCTGTTTTGATGCTGTATATAATGCAGTCGCTAAGGCATCATGTTTAACTCCATCTAAAAAATCATCCCAATTATTTAAGAAACCAGGTTCTTCATCTGCACCATTAGCCCAATTGATTGCATCATCGACAAGTTTATTTAGTATCCTATTCTGCAGTACTGTTACAAGTGTATCTATACCAAACTCTTTTAATGTATTCAATACATCTGTGAATTGAGCATTTGCTTTTTTAGGTTTTATAAATTGTACTCCAAAAATAAGTACGAAAACTATAATAAAGATAGGTAATTTTTTAAATATTTTCATATTGATATGATTATATCACTAATTATTTATTATATGCAAGATTTTTTTATTTTGAATGATTAATTGGTTTTTTTAGAAAAATTGGTAATATCTAAATATATGAAAACAGATATAAAAAAGATAGAAGATTCTAGTGTAGAAATCTCAGTTATTCTACCAAAGAAAGAACTTGAAAAATATAGAGAAGATGTAGAAAAAGAGGCAATAAAAAATATTAAGATTGATGGTTTTAGGGAAGGTCATGTTCCAAAAGAGAAAGCCTTAAAAGAAATTTCACCAATGAAAATACTTGAGGAAATGGCTCAAAGAGCGATCTCTGATTCATATCTTGATATTTTAGAGAAAACAAAAGTCAAAGCTATTGGTCATCCTGAAATTATGATTACTAAAATAGCTGAAGATAATGATTTAGAATTTAAACTTATAACAGCGGTTATGCCTGAAATTAAACTTGGAGATTATAAAAAGATTGCTAAAAAAGAAATGTTAAAAGATGAAGTAATAGAGGTTAGTGATAAGGATCTTGATGATGCAATAACAAACATAAGAAAAATGCGTGCACAACAAAAAATGCATGAAAATTTAAAAGATGGTGAGGTGGCAAAGTCATGGAATGAAATAGAAGAAAAAGATTTACCAAAATTAGATGATGAATTTGTTAAAACTGTTGGAAAATTTAAAGACGTTAACGATTTTAAAGAAAAAATAACAGAAAATCTAAAAGAAGAAAAGAAAGCGAAACTTTTAGAAAAAAGAAGAATAGCTATTATTGACGGAATATTAGATGATAAAAATACTAAATTTGAAGTTCCAAAAATGATGGTTGATTACGAAATTGATAAAATGATGTATGAATTTGAAGGAAATATTTCAATGACTGGAATGAAATTCGATGATTATTTAAAATCAATTAACAAAACAAGAGAAGATTATAAAAAAGAATGGTATGAACAGGGATTAAAGAGAGCAAAGATGCAGCTTTTGTTAAATCATATAGCTTCAGAAGAAAAGATTGAAGTATCAGAGGATGAGATAAATGAAGAAGTTTCAAAAATATTAGAACAATATAAAGATCAGAAAAATATTGATGAAAATAATGTACGTGCATATGTTTCACAAGTTTTAACACATCAAAAAGTATTTGAGTTTTTGGAGAAACAAAAGTAATCATGGAGATAGAAAAATGGAAACACAGACACTATAAATGTGGGTTATATGATGTTTACGATATATGTACTCACTCTGAGACACTTGAAAAACTTGTTTTATATAAAGCTATTAACAGTAAGATTTGAGCTAGACCCTTATCTATGTTCAATGAAACTATAGTCATAGAAGGAAAAGAAGTTAAACGTTTTGAATATGTTAGTAATATAGAGTAATTACATTATTTAAATTCTTTTTTAATTTTTTGAAATGTTTATAATAAATACATTATGTTAATACCAACTGTTATTGAAAAAACGCACGCAGGAGATCGTGCCTATGATATATATTCTCGATTATTGAAAGAACGAATTATTTTTGTTGCTGGAGAAATTAGTGATCACATGGCAAATACTATTGTTGCTCAATTACTTCATTTAGAACAAGAAAATTCTGAAAAAGATATTACTCTTTATGTTAATTCGCCTGGAGGGTCTGTTTCTGCTGGAATGGCTATTATAGATACGATGCATTTTATTAAACCAGAAGTTTCAACTATATGTATTGGTCTGGCTGCTTCTATGGGGGCGATGATATTGTCTCAAGGTGAGAAAGGAAAAAGATTTGTTTTACCAAATTCAGAAGTTATGATCCATCAGCCACTTACAGGGGTTCAAGGTCAAGCTTCAGATATTTCAATTGTTGCTGATAATATTAACAAGACAAAGAAAAAACTTATTAAAATGATTTCAAAAGCTTCAGGTCAAAATGAAAAAAAAGTAGAACAAGATATGGATAGAAATTATTGGATGGATGCTGACGAATCAAAAAAATATGGTATAATTGATGGAATAATTAAAAAAAGAAAATAAAAATTTTCTTTTTTTAATTATTTAAAATATAAAATATTTCTTTTGTCAAAGGTAAAACACTTGCAGTTTTGTCAAAAAGCATTATATAATAAGGTGTATGAAAGCTTTTAAAGCTTCAGACTTATTAATTTTTAATTTATTTATTTAAAAATATGAAAAAACAAGATTTAGCTGACATTGTTCTTAATATAGTTGGTGGAACAAAAACACAATCAGAAGAAGTTATTAAAGCACTTTTTGATGCTATGGCAGGAGAAATGGCAAAAGGTGGAACAGTAGATATTGCAGGTTTTGGAAAATTTGAAGGGGTAATGCGTGATGCTAGAACAGCTAGAAACCCAAGGACAGGAGAAATGGTTCAGGTTGCTGCAAAACGAGTTCCTAAGTTTAAAGCTGGTAAGGCATTAAAAGATACAGTAAAAGGATAATTTAGAGTAATTTTAATTATTATTTAAACTTTGAAAAACACCTAAAATATAGGTGTTTTTCAAATTATTTCTTTGTAGAAATTTATATATAATTACTTGCAGAATATTTCTCACTATGATAATATATGTTTTGTTGAAATATATTATGCGGGTGTAGTTTAGTGGTAGAATATCTGGCTTCCAACCAGAGGACGAGAGTTCGATTCTCTCCACCCGCACAAAGTGGGAAATGCATCACGCATTTCGGTCAAATCGCCTTGTTTTACAAGGCTTTTTTGATGTTCGATTACGTTTATTTCGTCCTTTCCATCAATAAGCCCAGTCATAAGGGTTTCTACGTGTTTTTCGTTGATAACATTGAGGTTTTCCTCGTTCCAGACAAAGTTCGATTGGAGTCTATGTAATATGTCTCTTTTCTGGATAACATCTCCTTTAATCATTACAAGTTTTAGTTCTTCTCCTATTGTTGTAAGTTCATTCATCTTGTCGAACCAGTTTATTTTTTCAGGCTCACTTCTCTTTCCTTGCTCCTCTTTTTCAAGGTTTATGATTTCTTCTTTGTATTCTGATTGGGTAAAGATTCCATCCAGAAGAGCGTCCTTTGCTCTTCTTTTTCTTTCGTCTAATTTCTTGAAATAGTTATCACGAGATTCTGTAACTTTTTTCATATCATCTATTTCTCTGTCTTTTAGAATATGAATATATTTTTTTGACCAATTCATCATATCTTTATTTAGGACAATAAGTTCAGCAAGCATTCCCATTTTCTCATTGATGGTTGATTCAGGAAGACCTTTTGCTCCAAGTTTATTTCTTTTTCTGTGAGTATTATAATAGTATTTTTTATAATAGAATTTTGGATCTTTCATTTTCGACACATCCAATTTACATCCAGAACATTGAGTATTTCGCTTTATTGAAAATGTCTTTCCACAATCACACGTAACTCGATTAACTGTATCTGGTGTACAAATAGACCCCTTAGGTGAATGTATATATCCAGAGTATGTTGAAATTGTTTGAGTAAATCGTTCCTGTCCTTTATTCCCTAGTTTGTCTTGAATTAGACATATAATGTTACTTCTCCCTAAAAAAGAAGTAATAGAAGGCACTTTAAGAGTAAATGTTTCTTACCCAGAGGTAATTATTCGAGAGCTTGTAGCCAATGCTTTGGTACACCAAGACTTTTATCTTGAAAATGGAAGGGTTCTGATAGAGATCTTTTCAGATAGAATTGAAATATCTAATCCAGGACAACCATTGTTGTCAGATTATAATAAGTTAATAGATACTGTTTCTTCTAGGAATGAGTTGATTGCAGATTCTCTTAAAATTATGAGAATCTGTGAAAAAAGAGGAAGTGGAATTGATAGGGTGTTTGACCATATTAGACTTAAAAAGATGCCAGCACCAAAGATGTTTGGAGATGAAAACGTGTTTAAAGTTACGGTCTATGGCTATAAAAAGATTGAAGATTATACAAAGTCTGAAAAAAGAGAAGTTTGTTTTAATCACTGTCTTGTTAAATTCTTTGTTGATAAAGAGCCTATGACAAATAGTTCTCTATCTGAAAGATTAAATATTTCAAAAGGAAATACATCTATTACTTCTAGAATAATAAAAGATGCAGTAGATGTTGGTCTGATAAAGCAATTTGATCCTGAAAATACCTCTCGAAAAACAAAGAAATACGTTCCCTACTGGATCAAATAATTTATTCTATTTGATGAAAATAGTCTAAAATTGTTTTTTCCCTGGAAAGGCTATATTCTATTGGGTTTCTTATTTGACTGGTATTTGATTGTTTATCTATAAATGGCTATTTTTCTTAATATATTTATCAAGTATTTCTGTTCGAATAGCATCCCACATATTGCACAATTATGGAAGTACTATTTTATATAGGCTTTTTATTTTTTTTATAAATTAATGTATTATATAAGTATGATATATCAAAAAGATGATATTAATACCTTACCATATATTGAAGAGCGTACCTTCTGGCAGAAGTATGCAGATGTGTTGTCTGATTACATGGGAAGTTGGGCCTTTTTAATACTTTTTGTTTTACTTTTGGTTGTTTGGGTAACATTAAACGTATTAGCGTGGAGGTTAACATGGGATCCTTACCCATTTATTCTTTTAAACTTAGCACTTTCTAGCATATCAGCACTACAAGCACCAATAATTCTTATGAGTCAGAATAGACAGGCTGAAAGAGATCGTATAAATGCTAATTATGATTACTCTGTAAATAAAAAAGCAGAAGAAGAAATACGTGATATGCAGAAAGATTTAGATGAGATAAAAGAAATGATTCGTAAATTAAAATAAATAAAATATAAATTTATATCGTGTTACTTTTTATCTATTTCTTTTAAAAAAATATTTTTATTCAAAAAAACCGCCATAAAGACGGTTTTTTTGAAGAATGTTAATGGCTAATATAAATAATTACCTATGTAACTCGCCACTCACATTATCAATATACACGAATAGGTTTTTTTGTCAAGAAATAATATTTTTTTGATGTGTATAACTATAGTTGTCGGGAAGCCGGGATTCGAACCCGGAGTCACTCGTACCCAAAACGAGCATGTTAGCCGTTACACCACATCCCGATTATATACGATGATAACATATCTTTAATATAAAACAATTATATTTGTTGATTTTTATTATTTAATTTATGTTGATTTCTATAGTTTATACTGGCATTTTTATATGTAATTGTTCTAATAGAAAATAATAAAGCATTATTGTGAAAATAATTAAAAAAATAAATATTATTATTTTATATTTATTTATATGTTTATGATATTTTTTACGTTGGTTGTGTTTAGATACATTTATCATTTCATCTCCAAAATAAATTGATAATATAGTACCAATAAAAGATATTAGAATAATTCCCCAAAAAGGATAAGGCTTAGATAAGATGTTGTAAAATAGTTTTAAGATTATTGTTTTATCATAAATTGAGGATGAGTGAAAAAAAGTATAAAAATTTATCATGAATACTATTACATATAAAAATAGCTGTGTATACATCATTTTTATTCCTGTTATTATTCGTACAGGAAAGGCTAATAAAAAACCAGCATCTGCAATAGGGGTGCAAAAAACAAAAAAAGACCATGTTAAAATTGTTGTAAGAATTCCATCCCTTGTCCCAAATTTTAATGACATAAAAATAAAATAAGAAATGATTATAGCAACTAAAGCAATGAATTTCTTTAGTGATTGTTTTTTTGTTTCATGTTTTAAAAGACCCTGAAATTTAGTTTTACTTGTTATTAATTTCATTTTGATTTTTTAGATATAAAAATAACATAATGTATGTCGTTTTGTATATTTAATTATATAACTTTTAAATTTCAATCCAAGGTAAAATATTGTTTTTATTATATCTTTACCCATGTCTATAGTGGTATTTATTGTACATTACAGTAGTACTTTTGAAGATTAATGTAATAAATATTATTGTGGGTGTATATATGTTTCATGTGAAACATTAGTGTCTTTTATTGGTTATGAATGACTATTTGTTTTGTCCAATAGATGATTTTTTATAGTTACTGTTTCATATGAAACTAAGATTTTTTGTTTCGTAGTATTTTATATTATAACTACATCTTCTATTCTTGTTAATTTATGGTGATTGTTTATAGTATCTATATATACACAATAAAGATCTATTTGCCATTTTGTTTCACTTGAAACATTATTTTCAGATAAATATATTAATATCGTTTTATATATTTTAAAATATTTCTTCTTTGTTAGGTTTTCTGCGGGATTATATGTTTCATATGGAACCTTTTTTAGCTTTATTGATTTAACTTCTATAAAATGTATTATATTATTTTTTTCTACTATAATGTCAATTTCCCCTGTTTTTTTAGTATAATTTCTTTCTATTATTTTATGGTCCTTTTTATTTAAATAGGAGATACATATATTTTCACCTAATTCACCTATTTTTTGTGTTTTTGATGTGAATACTTTCATTATATTTAATTATACTATAAATATACACTTATTAAAAATATTGCTCATAGTTTCATATGAAACAATAAATTGTAAATATAAATATATTTATATTTCTTTTAAAAAGAAATATTTTTAAATCTTAAGTGTTTCACGTGAAACACTTAAGATTTTTTATAAAAGATACTAATTTGTCTTTTATAACCACTATTAACTATTTTATCCACAGTTGTCCTTTACTTATTTATAAAAATTTGCCTTTTCGTATATAAAATATATAGTTATTAGTGTAATCCACCTGTGGTGAAATGGATATCACAACGGTCTTCGGAACCGTTATTCCAGGTTCGAGTCCTGGCAGGTGGACATTTTATTTTTTATCATGCAAAATTATGATAATAATATATTATATATTGTATGGATAAAGTAAAAGTTACGTTGAAAAAATTAAATGTGGATTTTAATATTGGTATATTAGAAAATGAATTAAGAGATAGAACATTAAAATATGGTAGCAACATTATTGAACCCAATGAGAAAAAATATCTTATATCTTATATTATTGATCAGTTTAAAAGCCCTATCAATATTATACTAATAATAGCTGGTATTTTGACGTTTTTTTTAGAAGAACGTTTAGATACATATGTTATTTTTTCAGCTGTTTTTTTAAATATTATTATAACAATATTTCAAGAGTCAAAAACAGACAAGACCTTTCAAAAACTTAATAAACTAAAAGAATTTGATGTTCTTGTTAGAAGAAACTCAAAAAAAACGGTAATACAAGCAAAAGACTTAGTTGTAGGTGATATTGTTTTTTTGAACCCAGGTGATAAGGTTCCTGCTGATATTTTAATAGATAAATACAATAATTTATTGGTTGATGAATCTTCTTTTACTGGTGAAAGTAAAAATATAGAAAAAAAATATGGAGATATTCTTTTTTCAGGGAGTATTATAAAAAAGGGGTATGCTATTGGTATAGTTATTTCTGTTGGTAAAAACTCCGAATTTGGAAAAATATTGTCTGATTTAGAAAATATAAAAAAAAGACCTTCGCCTGTTGCAGAAAAAATGAAAAGGATAAGTATTCTGATAGGGGCTATTGCCGCTCTTTCTATAATAATTGTGATTATTAGTGGTTTTTATTCAGGGCTTTCTATTTATACATTAATTGTATTAGGTATTTCTGTTGCTGTATCTGCAATTCCCGAAGGACTTGGTGCTTCTGTATCTGCCGCATTGTCTGTTGGAATGAATAGATTATTAAAAAAAGGAATTTTAGTTAGGGATTTAGTTTCTACTGAAACAATGGCTTCTGTAGATACAATCTTGACAGATAAAACAGGAACATTAACTGAAGGAAATATGTCTATGAAGGATATATTTTTAATATTAGATTCAAATATCTCTAGGAAAGATTTTCTTAAGTATGCTTATTTATCGTCTGATATTTCCTATGATTTCAAAAATAATCAATTCGTAGGTGACGATATGGATATAGCTATTGCTAATGAAATTAAATTTAACAATCTTGATATTAAGTTTGAAAATATAGAAGAGAGATTTGACGTTATTGAAATAATACCTTTTTCTTCCGAAAAAAGATTTTTTGCAAAATTTGTAAAAGAAGTAAATTCTAATGACATGTTTTTATTTATAAAAGGTGCTCCTGAGTTAATTATCGGTCTATCAAAAAATTTATCTATTGAAGAAAAAGAGAGATTTGAAAGAATATTAAAAGAGAAACAAGATTCAAATAATAGATTTTTAGGTTTTGCTTTTATCAAGGTAGATTATAACTTTAATATAAATAATTTTGTTATTGAAAATTATAAATTAGATTTCATTGGCTTAGCATCTTTTCTAGATCCGCTGAAGAAATCTGTTCAGCTTGTTTTAAATAAAGTAAAAGAGATGGACTTAGACTTGATAATGGTAACTGGTGATTCGGTAGAGGTTGCTGGTTCAGTAGCAATTTCCTCTGGTTTAGTAAGAGATGATAATTTCAATATTTTAGAAGGAAAAGATATAGAGAGAATGTCAAAAGAAGAATTATATGAAGCAAGTAAAGATACAAAGGTATTTGCACGTGTTAATCCAAGAGCTAAGCTTAAATTAGCGAAAGTATTTATTGATAACGGACATAGAATAGCTATGACAGGTGATGGAGTTAATGATGTTTTAGCATTATCGCAAGCAGACATAGGAATAACTTTTTCAAATGCTTCAGAAGCTGCGAGAGAGGCTGCCTCTATAGTTTTGGAGAAAAATGATTTTACATTAATTTTGCTTGCTATTGATGAGGCAAGAAATGTAATAAAAAATATTAAAAAGACTGTAATTTACTTATTATCATCTTCTTTTTCAGAAATTATTGTTATTTTTGGTGCATTATTTGTTGG
>CAMZLR010000003.1 GCA_947311725.1 Candidatus Campbelliibacteriota bacterium
AAACCAAAAAGTAAATCAACTATTACTTTTGAATAAAAAATAGTTGATTTACAAAAACACCTTTAATCAAAAATAAAGGTGTTTTTATTTATCACTAAATAAGCTATTTTGCTCATGTGTTCTAGGGCCACGCATTACTTCTAAAAATTCAAGGAGTTCTTTGTTTGTAGAATCTTTTGAAAAATCTTTATCCAATAATGTCCCATTCTTTATATCATCTACTAATTCCATAATTTCTTTTTTTAAATTTTCAATATCATTTTGCGTAATCTCAAAAGTTTTATGTTCATATTCATTTTTACTATTCTTCTCAACAAAATCAAAAGTAGCAAAACGAAAATTATATTTACCACCATAAGCACCTTGCAAAAGCATTTTATAAAATACAGCTTGTCGCTTTATCTTATTACGTCTTTTTTTGTCCATATCAGAATATGCTTTACCTGTTTTATAATCCCATACAATAATTGATCCGTCATCATTCTTTGTAATCTTATCTATTGCTCCAGACAGAATAATATGTTCACCATCATCAACTACGAATGAAATACCGTTAATTCTTAATTCATTTTCTAATGGAATAACAAAATCTTTTTTATTTTTTTTATAATAAGATTCAAGTACATCCCAAGCTCTATCAGAAAATTCTTCATAGAAATATTTTCTAGATAAGACCTTATTAAATGAATTTTTTAGAATGTTAATACTTAATATTTTATTTTCAATCTTACAAAGATTAAAATATTCTTCTAATGTTTCATGTATCAAATTCCCAAAATCTAAAAAATGGCTTCTTACCTCAGGTAATGCAACCAAATTCCTAAAAAAATATTTTAGTGGTGATTCTATATAGTTATTAAGAGCAGAAACTGAAAGCTGTTTTTTATTAAAAATTTTCTGTATATAATCTTTATCTAGAAGAGATTTTATATGGGAACTATCTTCTCCAAAAATGTCTACAATATCTCTATTATGATCCTTTTCCCATTCTGATACATCAATATAATCTAAACCATCTATTTCATCAATAAATAAAGATTGAGTTTTTTCTTTACCTTCTGAATTAGTAATATATGAAGATATATAACATTCATGTTTTGCTCTAGTTATTGCTACATATATCAAGCGACGCTCATCATCTATATCACCATCTGAAAAATCATCAAATGGGAGAGATATATCTTTACTAATTTTACTTTTATTTAATGCTTTTATTATATACACTGTTTCAAACTCAAGACCTTTAGATCCATGAAATGTCATTAATTGAACACCTTCACTGTTTATATCAACAACATTCATAGTTATATTATGTTTCTTTAGTGTGTTAAGATAATCAATAAAATCTCCTAGAGAAAATTCATTTCGCATGTATGACTCTCTCCTTATTTCATTAAAAAGTTTTTCAAGTTTTGTAATTCCGTACTGTGAATCCTTCTGTGACAAAAAATATTTTAAAATACCAGATTCTCTTATAAACCAAGAAAAAAAAGTAATAAAATCTTCATTTTCAGAAAATGATTTGGCTTGTAATAAAAAATTAGAATATTCAATAAATTTTTTAATTTCGACATCATTAATACCTAAATCTTTCATTCTACTTTCATTATTTATGATGCTAAATATTGATTTATTCTCTTGTTTTTTAGCAAATTTTGCTCCATTTATTATCTTTTGAACATCAAAAACATTAAAATTTAAGAAATCAATGAAAAGGGATTTTGCCACAACCTCATCATCAGTTAAATCATAAATAGATCTGATTACAAAAAATAATTTCATTATATCTCTATCTTTCAAAATATTTTTTTTAGAAAAATCTTGAAACGGAATATTATATATAGAAAGCAATTTTCTTAATTCTTCAACATCTTTATTATTACGAAAAAGGATTGCTATTTCACTAACCTTCTTCCCCTTTTTTAAAGAATCACGAACATTCTGCGCAACAAAAAGTAATTCATTAATATCATTTTTAAACCTTCTATACTCTAAAACACCACCATCATTAAAAAAAGCTTTAAGTAATTTTTCATCTTTATGATGTTGTGATTTTGTAATCAACGAATGAGAACTATCTAATATTTTTTGATTAGAACGGTAATTATCAGATAATTCAATAATTTTTACATCAGAAAGAAATGAAATTAATGAGGAATAAGATTTTTTACTTGCACCAGCAAAACGGAAAATAGCCTGTTTAGAATCACCAACAACAAAAATATTTGGTTTTCCTTCCCAAACTGTATTATTAATTAAAGAAAATATAATATCATTTTGTACATCGTTTGTATCTTGATGTTCATCTATAAGAATATAGTGAAATTGTTCTTGTATCTCTGTCTGAAAATCAGAATCAGATCTTAATTCTTGAACAAAATCTAACATTAAATCTGAAAAATCATAACGTTTTTTAGAATTTAATTTATCCTGATATAACTCATATATATCAGCTAATTCGAGAGATTTATCTCTTTTTCTATCAAGTTTGATTAATTCTGTTCTCTTTATATCTCCTTTTTTATATTCACCATAATCTCTTTTATATAATAGATCAGGACTTTTTAAATCTTCCTCATATCTTTCATTTGTTTTTTCTCTATATTCATCAGGGGATAATCCTTCGTCTTTTATTTTCCCAATATTAAAAGATATACTACTTAATGTATTCTCTCTTCTTCTAAATTTTGAAAAAAATATAAGATTTTTCATATCTTCCAATATTTCTTCAATAAATTCAATTTGCTCAACAGGAGATAATAATCTTGAATCAATAAATTTTGGAAAATATTCAGAATATCTTTTCATCATTTCCTCAGCAAAAGAGTGAAAAGTTGAAATTGTAACTCTATATGCAAGTTCTCCTCCTATAATCTTAGATAAACGTTCACGCATATTATATGCTGCTGCATTTGTAAAAGTAAGTGCAAGAATATTTTCTGGTTCAATACCATCGACCTTTCGTAATATATTTGCAATACGTAATGTAAGAATCTGAGTTTTCCCTGTCCCTGGACCAGCCATAACAAATACTGGACCATCTATTGTATCAACAGCCCTCTTCTGTTCTTTATTTAAAATTTTATATTTTTCTAAAAATATATTCTCATAATCTTTCATTATTTATATTATATCAAAATTACAAAATAATAATTTTTTATTATTTTTTTTATAATAAATATATAAAAATACTTGACAACTCTCTCTCTCTTGCTATAATGAAAATGAATTTAGCTTTCACCATAAGTGATTAACAAGATGGCGTATAGAATTTATTTCTATTTAAATTTAATAATTTAATATTTTGATTATGAAAAAATTATCATTTTTAGTTATTTTATTATTCTCTATTTTTATTTTAAATGCTCAAATGAGCATAGATACAAAAAGTGAAAAATTTAAAATTCCAAGAATATATGTAGGGGTTTTAAACTATACAAATTTTTCACCTGAAAATATGAAAACTTCTTCATATACAAGTTTACGTATTGGAGGAGAATTAAATTATAATATCAATAAAAAATTATCGGTAAATTCATTTATGGCAAATGAAATTACTAAGGAAAATAACATTGCCATAGCATGCTACTATGTTAAATACAATTTTTCAAATAAAATTAATTTACAGTTTGGACAAGTTGCAACACCAGCGACATTAATACGTCCTCATCCTGTAAGTTCTGACGGACAATTTGAAAGTTGGTCTTCTAGCCAACTACCTAATGCCGGTCTAGGAATAATGTTATCAATAAACAAAATTAAATTGGGTGTATATAAAAGAGATAATAGTTATGAATTTCATGGATATTTAAAAAATAGAAACTTTTCAATGAGTTCGTGGTATTCAACTGAAAACATAGTTGGAACTGTTATTGATTATAAAAAGAAAAGAATTCAAACAACTTTTACAGTCAAATCAAAATTTGTTGATTCAAATTATGACTACATACAAATAAATTACTTTTTTGCTCATTCAGTAAATAAAAAAAATAATTTATTTATATATTTAGATGGTGGAAATGAGATTAGAGAAGAAATTTTTCCTGTTCTTGTTCCAGTTTTTGTTCCGGGTTGGGAAGAACCACGTATGATGTTGGATGAAGAAGTAAGAAATGTTCTACGCATAAATCACTTACAAATTGGAATTTTAAAATTTTTAAAAACAAAGTATGTAAAACTTACAATGGGTTGTGCACTAGATTACACGAGTAGAGAATTCGTAGGAATACTACAGATAAATATATAATTTAAAAAAATAAAATACCTCAAACAATATTGAGGTATTTTTTATTTTTTAATCAAATCTAGCTATCTTTATTTTATGAATTTAAAAAGTCATTCATTTCTGGTCTTTCAGATAATCTTCTTGAAACTTCATCCCAATCTAACACTGACCAAAAATCTTTAACATAATCAACTCTCCTGTTTTGATGCTTAAGGTAATATGAATGCTCCCATAAATCTAGTACGATAAGTGGATAACCTTTCTTAATATCAGACATCAACGGATTATCATGATCTCTTGTTGTCAAAATATCAAGCTCATTTTTTTCATTAATAACTAACCAAACCCATCCTGATCCAAAAAATGTCAAAGCTGCCTTAGTAAATTCTGCTTTAAAATCATCAACCATACCATATTTTGAATTAATCAATTCCATCAACTCGCTAGATGGACTTGTCATCATTGAGTTTAATATAGACCAATACATAGTATGATTATAATGCCCTCCGGCATTATTTCTAATAGCATCAGAAAAATTACTAATAGATTCAAATATATCCTCTATTCTAGAATATTCAAAACCACCTTCGACAAGCGCTTTATTTAATTTCTCAACATAACCCTGGTGATGTTTTGTATGATGAACCTCCATCGTTTTTGCATCAATATATGGTTCATATGAAGAATATGATCTATTAAATTCTGGTAAAATAAACATATATTATATTGTATTGTTATAATCTATAATTTGCAAGTTAAAATACCACTTTAAATACCTATAAAATATTCAATAGTAAATTGATATTAATTAGGTATACTAATAATCATGAAATATAACTCAGAATATTATGATGTGATAGTGATAGGTGGTGGCCCTGCTGGAATGATGGCAGCTGGAACTGCTGGAAAAAACGGTAAAAAGGTTCTTCTTATAGAGAAGAACACAGATCTTGGTGAAAAATTAAAAATAACTGGTGGTGGACGTTGTAATATAACAAATTATGAGTTAGATAATAGAAAATTGTTATCAAATTATGGTGAATCAGAAAAATTTCTTTATTCTACTTTCTCTCAATTTTCAGTAAAAGACACTTTCACTTTTTTTGAAAAAAATAAACTCCCACTAGTAACACAATCTAGAAACAGGGTCTTTCCAAAGACAGAGAAAGCATATGATGTATATCTGTGTATGAAAAATTTTGTAAAAAAAAATAATGTAAAAGTTATACACGGATCACCTATTTACAAGATAAATAATAGAGGTAATGAAATAACATCTATAGATACAAAAGATATTCGCTATTCAGCAAAAAAATATATTATTGCTGTTGGAGGTTTATCAGCACCAGAAACAGGATCAACTGGTGATGGTTTCAAATGGGTAGAAAAACTTGGTCATACAGTTCATAAATCAAATCCTGATATTGTACCAATAAGAGCAGATGATTACTGGATAAAAAAAATATCAGGAACCACATTATCATTTATGAAAATAACTTTTTTCTGTAATGAAAAAAAAGGATTTTCAGAAAAAGGAAAAATATTATTTACACACTTTGGCTTATCAGCCCCACTAATACTAAATTCAGCAAAAAAAGTAAGAAAACTTCTTGATAAAGGAAGAGTCACAGCAGAGATAGATTTATTTCCAGACACAAATCTTGGTTCTCTTGATAAGAGATTATTAAAACTCTTTAATAATTCAAAAAATAAAAATATTAAAAATGCATTGTATGGCTTATTACCAAAAAAGATTGCTGAAGTAATACATGATTTAATTAAATTAGATAATAAAAATAAGAAAGTTAATAGTATAACCATAGAAGAAAGGAAAAATCTTTTAAACTTATTAAAACATTTACCAATCAACATAAGTGGTCTTATGGGAATGGATAGAGCTGTGATAGCAGATGGAGGTGTTCCATTAAGTGAAATTAATACAAAAACAATGCAATCAAAAATTATTAAAAACTTATATATAATCGGAGATATGTTACATGTAAATAGACCATCTGGTGGGTACTCATTACAACTTTGTTGGACAACAGGGTATGTATCTGGTAAAAATGTTTGACGTAATTTATTTATAATATATAATTAAATAAAATATTTTATTTAATTTAATATAAAAGATATGAAAAATAAATTATTATTTTCTAAAGAAGGAATTAGAAGAGTATTAAAAACTTTCGATATAGTAGACTTTGTCATAATATCGATAGCTTCTATTATATTAACATTATTAATGTTAATCCTTTTTTTAAAAACATTTATTGGGTTAATAACAGTATTTATTATATCGTATTTATTATTTTCTATAGCTATATTTATAGCAAAAAATAAATACAAAAATAAATAAAAATACAGATATGGAGTAATAGATTTATATATTTGTTACTCCATTCTTTTTTAGGAAAAGTGGCTGAGTGGTTTAAAGCGCATCCTTGGAAAGGATGTGTAGACTAATATCTACCGCAGGTTCGAATCCTGTCTTTTCCGCTATTAAAAATAAATAACTTATACGAGTAACCTTTTTGCCTTATGGTATAATAAAGTTATATGAAATATTTAACTCTTTATGATGGTAGAAAATTCTCAATAGATAGTTGTATTGGATGTGATATATATAACGGAAAAATTGATATGTCAAAATCACTTATATATGAGAATGATTTTTTTAGAATAATACAGGATACTGAAAATCCTATTCCTGGTTTTTTTGTGATCAGCTCAAAACGCCATATCCGTACGTTTAACGAATTGACATCTGAAGATCTTTATAGTCTATTCAGACTTATCACAAAAACTCGAAAAGGTATGGAAAAGATACTTGGTATTAAAAAGGTGTCAACAATTCAAGAAGATGGTAATGAAAATATGCATTTTCACATATGGTTTTTTCCTTGGTATCCATGGATGAATGAACTTAACTTAAATGGTTATGATACTGAAAAAGTAAGGAGCATCATGAAATACTCACAAGAAAATTTACGAACAGATGAAAATATAAGAAAAGTTCATAGTGCTGTTAATTTAATGAAATCTAATTATTAAAAATAATATTCACTTAATCACATATATTAGACTTAGAATAAAATCATTTCTTATAAAAGATTAACAAAAAGATTATACAAAAAACGCCTTAAAAGATTAAGTGTGTTTTTAATATAATTTCCTTGCTATAATTCTATCACCTCCACTGGTTCTTGTTATTGTAGGTTCTGGTATCTCACCGCGACCGGTCCCTCTTCTAATTTTACCATTATTCTGTTTTCTATTATAACCTCTATGCCCACGACTACCAACATGCCTTCTACTATTATTATTGTTAAAAGATTTTCTGTCCTCTATGTTTGTATTATCATTTATACTCTTAATCATTAATTCAGCTTCAGATATTGTCTTACCTATAAGTTCTTCTTGCTGTAACCTTTTACCTAATAATGATATTAGCTTTATTGCAATGTTTTCAATATTATCTTTCTCTAATAAAGATTTTAAAATAACCCTTGATGAATTATCTATATCTTCATTAGTCACAATTCTAAAAAAATCATCTAATTGATCTTTAATACTAAGCCCTTTTTGAGGAATTGATTTAAGTATTAGTTCAGACCCAACATCTTTTTGTATCTTTTGTAATTCATATAATTCATTTGGTGTAACCAAAGTCATTGCAATACCTGAATGTTTTGCACGTCCTGTCCTACCTATACGATGAACATAAGATTCAGACTCAAATGGTATGTGATAATTAAATATATGTGAAACCCCTCTTACATCAAGACCTCTTGATGCAACATCAGTTGCAACTAATATTTCATACTCATTCCTACGAAAACTTTTCATAGTTTTCTGTCTATCCCATTGATCCATATCTCCATGTAGTGCTTCAACAGAATATCCTTGTCCAGATATGTACTCAGCAAGACGATCTGTTTCTTTCTTTGTTCTACAAAAAATAATAGACTTGTCTGGATTAATAGATTCAATCAACCTAATCATTGCTTTATCACGTTCATGTTCTTCAACAATATAATAATATTGCTTAATATTATTATTAGTTACTGCTTCAATCTCTGTCCTTATAAATTCTGGATTTTTAAGTATTGTTTTTGATAAATCTTTTATCTCTTCTGACATAGTTGCTGAAAACATAAGTGTCTGTTTACGTCCACCAAGATATGAAAAAATATTGCGGATATCTTCTAAAAATCCCATATTTAACATTTCATCTGCTTCATCTAATACAACATATTCCGGATTAATATCTATCTTTTCTTTTGATAAAAGGTCCAAAAAACGCCCAGGAGTTGCAACAATAATACCTGCATTCTCTATATGTGCAATTTGTCTCCCATAAGATGTTCCACCATATACAGTTGCAGTCCTTATTTTTAAGTTTCTTGAAAATTTATAAAATTCATCTGCAACTTGTGTAGCAAGTTCACGTGTTGGAACAATAACAACAGTCTCTACCCCATCTTTTCCTGTCATCATCTGTAAAATAGGTAAAGCAAATGCAGCAGTTTTACCTGTTCCTGTATGGGCCTGACCAACAACATCTTTCCCCTCTAAGATTAATGGTATTGTTTTTTCTTGAATTGGAGATGGTTCTGTAAAACCAGCACGCGAAACAGCATACGCTAATCGCGATTTAAACTTAAAATCTTTAAAATTCATTATCAAATAAATAATAGCTAAAAATATATTAACTATATAAGTTAAGGTCTTAAATAATTATTATCTAAAAACCAATAATAATAATATGCAGTGGCATATATATATCCAAAAAAACAAAATAAATAAGTATTTTCAAATACTTATTTACAATAGCATATCCTCTTTTTTTTTCAACAAAAAAAATACTTAACAAAGTATTTTTGTATATACACTAATAACTTAAGACAAATAAACAAATATCCAACGAGACAAAAACTTTTGTTTCGTTCTATGGCCTTATGATGTACTGAATTCTTGTACACCATACAGGTCTTTGATCTAACGTAACGCTTGTTAGATTCGCGAATACATATTTAGCGATATTAGTATTATCATCATATACTCTTAAAGAAGTACAATCAACCAATTCTGACTAGAATTTACAAACAGTATAAAATACCTTGCTCTTTTCTGCCATTATATCTTTGAATTGATCCACGACCAGCTTCCGCTAGCCGTGCCTTGTTACGACTTAGTCCCTGTTACCAAGTTTACCTTAGGCCACATAAATGCAGACTTCGGGCACCCCCGGCTCCCTTGACTTGACGGGCGGTGAGTACAAGACTTGAGAACGTATTCACCGCGGTATAGCTGACCCGCGATTACTAGCGATTCCGACTTCATGAGGGCGAGTTGCAGCCCTCAATCCGAACTGAGGATAGGTTTAAGGATTAGCTCAGGATTACTCCGTCGCGACCCGCTGTCCTACCCATTGTATCACGTGTGTAGCCCAAGGCATCAAGGGTCATGCTGACCTGGCGTCATCCTCTCCTTCCTCCCCCCTCTTTGAATACAAAAAATTATATACAAAGAGGGGGCAGTCTCGCGTGACATATAAAACACACGATGAGGGTTTCGTTCGTTACCCCACTTAAGGGAACAATTCAAACCACGAACTGACGACGGCCATGCAACACCTGCTTTAGCACAATATCTACTATCTATTTCTAGTTTGTAGCTTGACTAAAGTGTCTAGCCTTGGTGAGGTTCTTCGTTTATCGTCGAATTAAACCACATGATCCACCGCTTGTGCAAGTCCCCGTCTATTCCTTTGAGTTTTAAGCTTGCGCTCGTACTTCCCAGGCGCTTGATTTAACGCGTTAGCTACGTCTCTGAAAGGGTCGATACTCCCAAAAACTAATCAAGATCGTTTAGGCCCTGGACTACTGGGGTATCTAATCCCATTCGCTACCCAGGGTTTCGTCCCTTAGTGTCAGTAATGCGCCAGTGAACTGCCTTCGCTTTCGGTATTCCCCATGATATCAACGGATTTCACCCCTACACCATGAGTTCTATTCACCCCTCGCACACTCAAGTTATACCGTTTCGATCGCCATCCCCAAGTTGAGCTTGGATCTTTAACGATCGACTAATATAACCACCTACGGACCCTTTACGCCCAATAATTCCGGAT
>CAMZLR010000004.1 GCA_947311725.1 Candidatus Campbelliibacteriota bacterium
AAATTATCTAATGAAGGTTTTTCATTTGATCTAGATAATATAGATATAAAAAAAGAAGAATTGGAGAAATTAAACAAATCTGCTGAAATTTTAAAAAAAATATAATTAAAAACCCTGTTATTTACATTACAGGGTTTTTTATAAAATTTATTTATTTATTTTTTTTAGGCGGTCCTATGTGATAGTATTTTTCTTCTGAATAATTACATTTTTTATAAAAATCATCTATCCTTTTAAGATACCACTCTAAATCTTTAATAGCAAATGATATTTCTAACGATTTAAATATTTCATTTAAATCGTTTAGTGAATTTAAGGCATTTGTTAATCTTTGTCTTTCGTCTTTAAATATTACTCTATTTCCCCAAAGTATTTCATTCATAATCTTAGTTTCTTTCTTTAGAAAGAGATTTTTTTTTCTTTTAAGAAAAGAAAACCATCTTATTTCTAAATAAAATAAACTTAAATTTATAGAAAGAATTATGAATATTATTACCACCATTATTGTAGATATACTTAGGCTAATATTACATATTGAATTAGCCCATATTATACCAATAAGTATAATTATTGTTGGTAAGAATATAAAAAATATTGCAACATTTGTTTTATATTTTTTATATTCAACATTATCATTACTTAATATTTTCCTTAAAATTTCCTCTTTTAGGTATTCCATTTTTTTATATTTAGTTAATAATATTTTTATTTGAGTAAAGTATATTATATATAATATACATGTCAAGTAATATTAGAACTCTATATAATGACAAGCTTTTTTTTTATGTTATTATCAAAAACATTATGGAAATACGAAATATTGCTATTATTGCTCATGTAGATCATGGAAAGACGACACTTACTGATGCTATTCTTGAACAGACAGGGATGGTAGAGCGTGGTGTATCTATGGATTCAAATGATTTGGAAAAGGAACGTGGAATTACTATTTATGCAAAAAATACATCGGTGATATATAAGGAGACTAAGATTAATATTTTAGATACTCCGGGTCATGCTGATTTTGGTTCAGAAGTGGAACGTGTCTTACGGTCAATAGACTCTGTTTTACTAGTTGTCGATGCAGCTGAGGGGCCAATGCCTCAAACTAAATTTGTTTTAAAAAAGTCGTTGGAACTTGGATTAAAGCCAATTTTAGTTTTAAATAAAATTGATAAGCCAGCTGCCGATATAGAAAAAGCACAGGAAGATGTCTACGAACTATTTCTTGATCTTGTGGCTAATGATGAACAATTAGATTTTGAGACTGTGTATACAATAGGTCGTGATGGTTTAGCAAAGAGAAAGATAGACGATGAAATGGAAAATCTTAACCCATTATTGGATATAATATTGGAAATTGTTCCAAATGTATCTACATCTGAATTAATTAATAAGTCATTACGTGGACAAGTATTTAACCTTGCTTATGATGATTTTCTTGGGAGAATGGGAATTGTTAGAATATATGAAGGTGTAATTAAGAAAGGAGATAGTATCTTTTTGAAAGACGGAGAAAAGACGATTAAAGGTAAAATATCACAATTATTTTCATTTAATGGATTAAAAAGAATAGATGTTTCTGAAGCTGTAGCTGGGGATATCGTTATGATTGCTGGAATACCTGATATTTTTATTGGGCAAACTATTTTACTTGAGGATTCAGATGATTTACTTCCTGCTATTTTAATTGACGAACCTACAATATCAATGAATATGTTTGTAAATGACTCTCCTTTTTCTGGTAGATCTGGAAAATATTTAACCTCACGTCAGATTCTTGAAAGATTAGAAAAAGAACTTGAGGTTAATGTTGGTCTACGTATTGAAATTGGTAGTTCTGCTAAATATAAAATATATGGACGTGGTGAATTACATATTGCAGTTTTGATAGAAAATATGCGACGTGAAGGTTTTGAATTAGCTGTATCTCAACCTGAGGTAATAATAAAAGAAATAGATGGTATTAAATCTGAACCATTTGAGGAGCTTACAATATTAGTTCCTGAAGAATTTTCTGGTGTTGTTATAGAAAAACTTGGAAAACGAAAGGGAATAATGACAGATATGAAAATAGATAACGGGCAGACACGTATGGTATTTTCTATTCCAACACGTGGTTTATTGGGGTATAGGAATGAATTTGTAGTAGATACAAAAGGAGAGGGAATACTTACGTCTATTTTTGATTCTTTTAAAGAATATGCTGGTAATGTGCAAAAAACAGAATTAGGATCAATGGTTTCTATGGCAACAGGAAAGGCATTAGCTTTTTCTCTTGGTAATTTACAAGAACGTGGACAATTATATATATCTGCTGGTGATGAAATATATGAGGGTATGGTTATAGGTAATTCATCAAAGGGTGCGGATTTATCTGTTAATCCTACAAAAGGGAAACAACTAACTAATATGAGAGCTTCTGGTTCTGATGACACTGTAAAAATAACACCACCGTTAGACTTAACATTAGAGAAGGCAATGGGTCTTATGAGATCAGATGAATTTTTAGAAGTTACCCCAGATGCAATTAGATTGAGAAAAGAGTTTTTAAAAGAAACAGATAGGTCTAGGTCAAAGAGAAAAAAATAAAAAAGCTTCTAGCTTTTTTATTTTTTTGGTATAATAATCAATATGAAGAAAATATTTAAATATATAACTTTTTTATTATTTGTAATTATTGTATCTTTTAGTTTTAATTTTGTTTTTGCTGATGATTTACATATAAATTTTACTGTTTCTGATCCTGACACAGAACTTTATGATTATAAGCTTGATGATTCTGGTAATTATTATTACAAAATAAGTGGAACATATAAATATAATAAAGATGAGACTAGTTATTTAATACTCTTTGGAGCTGGAAAAAAGACAACACTTTGTACTTTCCCAGCTATTTCTGATGGAGCTGGAAGAGATTTCCATTTTTCATATCCGTCATCTTTTTGTTCTCTGAGTATTCCTAATTTAATTCCAGGTACACAATATGATATATATTTTTCTGATACAGAAAATGGTGATTCTAAATCATTTCCAGTATTTTACTCTTTAGATAAGATACCAGATTTTACATCTGAAGATACTTTCATTAATTGGATATCAGAGGTAAAAAAAGATAATAATGGAGATTATTATTATGATATTTCAACAATATTCAATAGATATAAGAATAGTAATTCTTTAGATTTTTATATTAAGAGGTCTGATGGAATAGGCAATGCTACAAAAATTTATACATATAATTCTGGTAGTTATATGGTTAATTTTTCAACAAAAGAAAAAGTTAATTTATCTGAAGGTTCATATAAAATAATAGTAACCGAAGAAGGTGATGATATATCAAATCAAATTCAGATTTATGAAATGGGTGCGACAATACCATCTAGTTCCTCTTCCTCTTCGTCTAGTAGTTCTAGTAATGCAACATCTACTGGAGCTAGTACAAACAGTGGTGATGGTTTGGTAAGTACAACTTGCGGATATGATAGTGGACCAATGTGTGACTTTTCTGATGTAATGAGTTTAATTAATCGTATAATAAACTTTATTTTTGTTCTCGTTCTTCCTATTGCTGCAATTATATTTGCATATGCTGGGTATCTTTATATTGTAAGTGCTGGTGATCCACAAAAGAGAACCGCTGCAAAAAATGCAATGACTAAATTAGTTATTGGTGTAGTCATAATAATGATAGCTTGGATTCTAGTGAAAACTATATTAGTTGCTTTAGGTGTTAAGGCTGGATTTTCTTTCTTAAATACGAGGAATTAATTTCTTTATAAAAATGGATATTTTATTTGTTTATATTTAATATAATATGTTATAATAGAATTAACTTCTTAGAAGGTGCATGTATAGTGCAGTGGATAGAAGATAATAATCGATTGTTATTAAAATTAATTTAGTTATGAAAAATATAAAAAAAATTATTACAGGAACAGCATTATTGAGTGTTCCTATGCTGGCATTTGCTCAGGCAACAGCTTTCTCAATATTAGGTACACTACGTGCTTTAGTTGACAGATTTATTCCATTTTTAATTGCTGCTGCATTAGCTTATTTCTTATATGGTATTGTGAGATATGTTATTGCTACTGATGGTGATGATAAATCAAAATATAAGACAGTTATTGTTCAAGGTTTAATTGGTTTGTTTATCATGTTATCTGTGTGGGGAATTATAGGTGTATTTCAAAGGACATTTCAAGTTGGTAACTCTGACATAAGTGGTTCAAATATACCAGGTGTAAACGCCTTTTAGTAAATTTATAAAAAAATACTGAATTAACGGTATTTTTTATTTTTTATAAGAAAATTCCTTGTATATATATTATATATAATGTTATAATTTGTTTATGTTGGAACAAATAATATATGAATATATTTTAATACCATATGCTAATGCATCAGGACCTTCTGATTTTACTGATCTTATAGCACGAGTTAATAAACATGTAATTAATCCGCTATTAATTGTATTGTTTTCACTAGCTTTTGTTCAATTTACAATCGGCTTGTTTAAATTTTTTCAGACAAAATCTGGTAATAATGGTGGAGGTGATCTTGAGCAAGGTAAAAGCCATATGCTTTGGGGAATTATAGGTATGGTTATTATGGTTTCTGTTTTTGGTATTATGTCTTTGATGACTAATACACTTGGACTTAATGATGTTCAAGTAAAAAAAGGAGAAAGTGGTGATGTATCAAGCTTATTTAATAAATAGTTATAATATCAAAAGTTTAAAATTTATTTATTAATAAAAATATAATTAAAAAAGCTGGAAACAAATTTGTTTCCAGCTTTTAACAATCAAAATTTGATTGTTTTTTTTATTTATTTTTTTTCTTTTTATCTGCGAACTCCTCAATAATGGGTTTTGCTAGTGCTATTATCTTTTCAATAGATAGTCCACTACTAAGGGGGCTACCATCAGAAGATCCTATACTAGACAGTGTTTCGTGCGCGTATTGATTTGCACTCAAAGCTGCGTGTAACATAGCTTGATCACGAACCTCTTTTGTGATCTCTATCTTGTCTTTTCTTAACTCATTAAGAGTTTCCCTTAATGAAGTCATAAAGACTTCCTGGGTTGCTAAATTCATGGCTTTGTCAGCCTCAGCTTTTCCTTCTCCCTCAAGAGTTAGTCTTTTTTTCTCAGCCTCTGCTTTAATTTTTATTGCTTTGGCGTTTTCCAAAGCAATGGTTTCAGATGATAGAGCTTTTAATACATCATCGTCTTTAACTGTCTTTGTTTTTATATTAAAATTGATGTTAAGTCCAGTTCTTGGAACGTAAAAAGATGTATACATATTTTTCCCTTCGATCTCAATTATATGATCTTCTATATCCCATTCACCATTATCTAGGAATGGTTTCCTTGGTGGAAGTAACATGTTTTTTAATTCATTTAATTCCTTTATATAGTTATTTCTAAATTTTTTAGAAGCATCTTCTTCATTATTCATGTTTTTCAATATTTCGTTTAGTTTATTATTATCTGCTGCTTCGTTCATAGCATGTAATGATACATCTTCTATTACTCCACTGTGGGCCTTTTTATTATTAGTTGCAATTAGTAGATCTACCCATTCATATGGATTTTGTAATTCAGGTCTTCCTGTATGAGTACCTTTTAGGGTAATACTATCTTTAGTGAAGACATCTTCGAAGTTATAATCGAAGTTTTCGAACTGTATAGGTGGTAATATTATATCAAATATATCATGATAAGTTATCATATTAACTATATCACGATATTTTCCTGGTTTAAGATAATATCTGTCTCCATCTTTCATACTCCCTTTTCTATCACCTAGGAGTAATATTATACCAATGTGTCCTGGAAGAACCTCCAAAAAGTTTTCAAATTTTTTGAAATGTCTTGCGACCCTAACACCGGCTATTATTACAGATATTATTCCAATCCACTTGAATGGGATCGGTAATAACATATACAAAATTGATGATGATAAGGCAATTATTACTAAAACCTCAATCATCATGTAACCAAAATTAAATTTTGATATAACACGATCCC
>CAMZLR010000005.1 GCA_947311725.1 Candidatus Campbelliibacteriota bacterium
AAGGAACTCAAACCGAAGGAACTCAAACCGAAGGAACTCAAACCGAAGGAACTCAAACCGAAGGAACTCAAACCGAAGGAACTCAAACCGAAGGAACTCAAACCGAAACCGAAACTGAAACCGAAACCGAAACTGAAACTGAAATCGAAAAATTATCACATGTAGATAATGTTCCTGATAATGCATATATACATAAAGGAGATGGTATTACTCAGATTTTAAAAAGACAATTTGAAAATAATCCAGAATTAGCTGAAAAATTTGGTATTAAGAATGGAACAGGAAAAGAATATGCAGAACTTGCTAAAAAGTTAGGATATTTGAATGAAGATTATGAAGTTAGATTAAAACTTGATACAGATAAAGGATATTTTGCTACTTTAGATGAAAATGGAAAACCTATCATACTAGAAGTAGATAAAGATGGAAATGTTATAGAACAAAATTCTTTTGGTAGAAATTTTGAAGGTGAAGATATAGAGAAAAAATATGAGTATATTCACAAGAAGTCAGGTGAAATTTTAAATGAAAATAGTACTGGCAATATTGAAATAGACGGTGTTGATAATACAGGTGATATAGATTTATCTGGAACAGAAAATGTGTATGGAAATAAAGTATCAAATGAAGATGTTTATGATAATTATGCAGATGTAAATAATGATGAGACAGATAATATTAATACTAATACTTCTGTAAATAAAGAAAATCTTGTAAGCGGAAGTGCAGAAAATAATTTTACACCAGAAGAAAAAAATATTTTTATAAATCATCTTAAAAACGGAAAAACCAAAATTCTTTTTAATGTGGATGAACAGTCAACTATCGAAAGATTAGGAGGGAATTACCTTAAAATTAAGGTGCCAAGTGGTATGACTGCAGTTATAAAACAAAATAAATTTGATAATTCTATTCAGTCTATTGTATACCACTCTTATAAAAATGGATATCATGATAAGTTTCTAGATTCAAACGGTGATGGTACTATAGATAAGTATATACATAGAAAAGAAAATCATTTTAGACCACATTATGGTAAAAAGTCTTATGACTTTAATGAAAAACTTAAAGATGACTATGATTATTCAGTAGATTTCAATGTAGGTGGTGACCCAGATAGAATGTTAATAAGAACAACGAATGGGACAGAAGATGTATTAGGTGAAGATAGGGTTAATAATATAAGGAAAAAGATTTTAACAGTAAATCAATTAAATTAAAGATAATATTATGAATAATAACGAAGAACAAAAAGATTACACATTAGATCAAATAATTGAACAATCGTTTGATTTTTCAGGATATTCTGATGAAGCTAGAAATCAATTAATATCTGAAACATCAGGGATGATAATGGAAACAGCATTATTACGTTCTATAGAAAACGCTGGGGAAGAAATGCAAGAAAAGTTTAATAATTTTATAGAATCTAATCCGGAAGAAGATGAGATGTCTGAGTTTATATCTAAAAATCTTCCAAATTTTGGAGAAGTTGTGATTAATGAAATTAAACTATTTCAAGAAAAAGGTAATGAATAATAATTAGATATTATTTTTAATAAAAAACAGAAATATTAGTTTCTGTTTTTTATTAACTCCATTTAATTTTTATATGGAATTAATATTATTTTCTCATTTTTGAGTTTAAGACCATAGACTCCACTCAAGTCTTTATAAATTTTTACGAAGGCATTTCCTCCAATTATATTTTCTTCATATTTCAGATCTATCGTATCTGAAAATGTTTCTTTGAATACAACATTTCCATCCAGACCATCATCTTTTCCGATGAGTTCATATCGTATATACACAAAACGTTCAGAAATAGGGGAAACAACAACTTCTGCCTGTTTTATTGCTCCATATTTTCCAGTTCGTAGGATTCTTACATCAGCAGTAGGTTCTGTCGGTTTAATTTCTGTTTTCTTGCATGAATTTAGAAAAATTAATATTCCCAAAGAAATTATGGATACTACATAAAATTTTACTAAATTTTTTTTAAATTTTTCCATTTTTATTTTTTTAAGTTGTTAATTGATTTAATTTTAATTTTATGTATAAAAAGATATTTGTCAATATTTTTTTGTGAAAAATAATTTTTTATACAGTATATGATATAATTACTTAATGAATTTTGAAGAGTTGAATAATCAACAATTAAAAGCAGTTACATTTCCACTAGATAAAGCTTTATTGGTTGTTGCTGGTGCAGGAACAGGAAAAACAAAAACATTAACCTCTCGTATTACTTATTTGATTAAAGAAAAGAATATAGCACCTTCAAATATATTAGCTGTTACATTTACCAACAAGGCAGCAAAAGAAATGTGGGAACGTATTAAGGATATGCTTGGTGGAAATATATTAGAAGGGTTTAAACCTATAGGAAATACATTTCACTCTCTGGGGGTTCAAATTTTAAGAGAACAATATAAAAATTTATCTGTTAATAAGTATTTTAAAATTCTTGATAATGAAGATAAAAAATCATTAATTAAACAGGCGATGAAGTTCCATGATATTGATACAAAGCAATGGGAACCAAGAAAAATATCTTCTGTAATTTCTCGTGCTAAGGGTGACACATATACAGTTGATTCTTTTAAAGAAAATAAGAATCCAATTACTGGAATTTCAAAATTAGTTTGGAAAAAATATGAAGAATTAAAGTTAAAGGAACAGGCTTTTGATTTTGATGATTTACTTCTTGAAACTTATTTTTTATTGAAAAATAATAATGATATTTTGGATTTTTATAGAAAGCGTTGGAAGTTTATTTTAGTAGATGAATATCAAGATACGAATACAATACAATATAAAATAATAAGGTTACTTGTTGGAGATAATAAGAATATTTTTGCTGTTGGTGATGGTGACCAAAATATTTATTCATGGAGAGGTGCTGATATGAGAAATATATTAAATTTTGAAAAAGACTTTAAAGACGCTGAAACAATTATTTTGGAGAAAAATTATAGATCAACTAAAAATATATTATCTGCAGCACAAGATATTATTTCAAAAAATACAGAACGAATTGAAAAGAAACTGATTACTGATAATTCTACTGGGGATAAAATAATATATTTTGAAGGTTTTTCTGCTAACCAAGAAGCTTCATGGGTAGCAGGTCAGACACAAAAGTATATTGATTCTGGTGTAGAACCTAAAGATATTGCTGTCTTATTTAGAACAAATTTTCAGTCACGACTATTAGAAGAATCTTTTTTGCAGAGAATGATTCCATATCAAGTTGTTGGTGTAAAATTTTTTTCAAGGAAAGAAATAAAGGATGTTATGTCTTATCTACATGCTTCATTAAATGGAAAATCATTATCTGACATAAAAAGAATTATTAATGAGCCAAAACGTGGGATAGGAAAGGTTTCTGTAATTAAGATATTTGCCGGCCAGGTTGATGCACTACCAAAAAAAACAAAGAATTCTTATAATAGTTTTTTAGAATTATTAGAATCAATTTCTAATTACTCAAAAAATCATTTACCATCGGAAATAATAAAATATATTATAGAAAAGACAGGATTTAAAAAAATATTAAGTTCTGGAAATTCTGATGATCTTGAAAGGTTAGAAAATATGCAGGAATTGGTAACTTATGCATCTAAATATGATATATACGAAAATCCACTTGACCAGTTTTTGGAAGAAGTTGCATTGCTTTCTGATCAAGATTCTCTTGGTTCAAATAAAAAATATAGTAATACGGTAAAACTGATGACAATTCATGCATCAAAAGGGCTTGAATTTAAATATGTATTTGTAGTTGGCCTAGAGCAAGGTCTTTTTCCTTCTGAACGAGATAACTCAAAAAATAAACATGAAGGTGAAGAGGAGCGTCGTTTATGTTATGTTGCTTTTACACGTGCAAAGGAAGTACTACATGTTTCTTATGCAAAAATGAGAACTATCTACGGACAACAACATATTAATGAACCATCTGAATTTTTATGTGACCTATCAGATGAATTATTAGAATATGATGAATCTTCATATGGCGGTGGTGTTGGCATTAGTTTGGAAAACGAAACATATATAGATGATGAAGGAGAAGAACAGACGTCGTATTTGAATTTTTAGTTTTTAAAAATAAGGTTTTTTTGTTTTGAATTTATAAAAGTATGATTATACTTAATTTATGAACAAAAATCTTTCAGCTAAAAAATCATTAGGTCAAAATTTTATCAAATCGAAAAAAGCAATTAATCAAATGATAGATGCTGCAAATCTTGTAAAAGAAGATATTGTTATTGAAATTGGTCCAGGAAAAGGTGTTTTAACAAAAGCTATTCTTGAAACTGGAGCAAAAGTAATTGCATTTGAATTGGATAAAAGAATGGTAGACTTTCTAGAAATAGAGTTTTCAACTTTTATCAAAAGTGGCCAGTTAAAAATTATACATGAAGATATATTAAATATTGATGTCGTATCATTTTTAAATGAAGATAGTAATTTTAATATAAAGAATAGTTATAAACTTATTGCCAATATTCCATATTATATTACTAATGCAATTATTAGAAAATTTTTAGAGTCAGAATTACAACCTACAGATATGATTCTTCTTGTCCAAAAAGAAGTTGCTGAAAGAATCGTTGTACGTGATGGAAAGCAGAGCCTTCTCTCTCTGTCTATAGCTGCTTTTGGTGATGTAAAATATATTTCTAAGGTAGATAAAAAATATTTTTCACCTATTCCTAAGGTAAATTCAGCAATAATTCATATTTTTAATATATCTCGTGAAAAAATAGGAGCGAAAGAAAGAGAAGATTTATTTTTTAAAATGATACATCTTGCATTTTCTCATAAAAGAAAAAAATGTATAAAAAATTTACAAAATATGATAAATAGAGATGTTTTAATTGATATTTTTTCTGATTTAAAGATAGATAAAAACGTACGAGCAGAGGAATTAGATATAGGAATATGGATTAATTTTTTGAATAAATATTTATCTAAAATTTGTTTTCCAATGAGTTAATAAAATGATTGTTAGGAACACTTTATTTTTTAATTACTTATTAGTATAATAGAAATATGAATAAACAAAAAAATTTTCGTGATTTTGTTCCAAGTAAAATAGCATATATTATTTTAGGTTTGTTTATATTAGGTTTCATATCTTATGGTATTTATTTTTCTTATAAAAAGAAACATAGCGAAGAGGATGAAAAATTATTAGATGTTTCTCTTGTTGATAATGAGAAAGATGATGATTTTTTTCTAGATTCTGATCATGACGGTGCTTATGATTGGGTAGAGAATCTTTGGCCAGAGTTAGATCCAAATAATCCAGATTCAGATGGTGATGGTGTTTTGGATGGTAAATATATAAGACAAAAACAGAGAATAAGAGAAAAAGAAAGAAGGGGAACTGTTGGAATAGAATCAAACCTTACAGAATCAGAAAAACTTGGACGTAGTGTATATACTGCTCTTTATGCTTTGAGGGAGTCAGGTGCTGATATAGATGAAACAACTAAACAAAAAATATCTGATAACATAAGCAACTATATTTCTGATTTAACATTAGGAGATAAACTATATCTTAGAGAGGATTTAAATTTAGTTTCTGATAATAAAGAACATTCTTTTTCTTATCGTAATAATATGAATAAGTTATTTGATCTATATACAGTTAATACTAGTGAAATAGAATTAATAATAAAAGCTACCAAAGATCCAGAAGATTATAAAACTGAAATTAATAATACATTAGCTAAATATAGAGTTTATGTAGGTAAATTGTCTGATATGAATGTTCCATACATTATTGCTGGTAGACACACTGAATTATTGAATGCAGTTGGGCAGTTGTATGGGTCATTAAAAAATCTTTCTGGTGATGAGTATGATGATGTAGTTGCACTATCTTCTATTGTTCAGATAAAAAAAACATTTAATTCTATTATAGACGCAAATACATATATAGAAGAATATTTTAATATTATTTCTGAAGAAGGTATATTTGATAATTAGAAAAAGAAAGTAATGCTTTCTTTTTTTCTTTATGTATAATAAATACATAAAAATGATGATAATATCATTTTTTGAATTAATTTATTTTTTCTAATAAATTAAACAAATTTAATAAAATAAAATAAAAATAAACTTAATATTATGATTGATTTAAAAACACTTCGAGAGACATTAATTCAACTTGAAGAAGAAAAAGGAATACCAAAAGATAAAATTCTTGAGGCGATTGAACACTCTCTTGCTGCTGCATATAAACGTGATTATGGTGCACGTGGGCAAGTTATACGATCTCACTTTAATCCTGAAACTGGAGATTTAGAATTTTTTCAAGTTAAAACTGTTGTTGACGATACAATGGTGAAACCAGCACTTACTGAAGAACAATTAAATGACCCTGATTTTGAAGAAGTAATTGAAGAAGGTGATGAGCGTGTCAGATTCAACACAGAACATCATATGTATATAAAAGATGCACAGATGATGCGTGCTGGAGCAAAGCTTGGAGATGAGATTATATTTCCATTAGACAATCCTTTATTAGAAGAAGATTCAGAGTTTGGACGTGTTGCTGCATTGACAGCTAAACAAGTTATAATCCAAAAAATTCGTGAGGCAGAAAAAGAGATAAAGCTCGGACGTTATGAAAAACTTGTTGGAAAAGTTCTTTCTGGAACTATTCAAAAAGTTGTTGGTGGACGAATTTTTGTTGAGCTTGCTCCTAGAACAATTGGTGTAATAGAAAAAGAAGAACAAGCACAGGGTGAATGGTATAGACCAGGAGATTCTATAAAAGTATACCTTATGTCTGCAGAAGCAGGTCCTCGTGGGGTTTTACTTAATATTTCAAGAAAGAGTCCCGAAATAATTAGAGAATTATTTAAAATTGAATCACCTGAAGTTGCAACTGGAACTGTTGAGATAAAGTCAATTTCTAGGGAGGCTGGAGATAGAACAAAGATGGCAGTATATAGTAATGATCCAGATGTGGATCCAATTGGGGCATGTGTTGGACAACGTGGTTCTCGTATAAATGCTGTTACAAGTAATCTTGGTAATGAAAAGATTGATATTATTGTTTGGTCTGAGGATCCATTATTATATGTTGCAAACTCTCTTGCTCCAGCACAGGTTCTTGACATTGAAGGAGATATTGATAAAAAAGAGGCAAAAGTTGTAGTTGCAGAAGATCAATTATCACTTGCTATTGGAAAATCTGGTCAAAATGCAAGATTAGCAGCTCGTTTAACAGGGTGGAAAATTGATATTTCTGGAACAGCAGAACACCCAGAACTTGCAGTTGATTCAGATAATAGTGAGGATGAAGATGATTTTGTATCTCTTAAAGACCTAAACAAAGAAGACATTAGCAATGAAAATTTAGATAATAAAGATATAGTTGAAGAAGAAAAATCTAAATAATACATAACAAAGATTTTTTGTAAAAAAAAATACTATAAATTAGTATTTTTTTATATAAGAATATAATTTTGTCATTCATACTATGACATGGTTATTTATTAATTTTTTTTATTTTAATCTTTATTTAAATACTTAACTATATTATCATTCAAACTATAAATCTTGTATTTGTTTTTATTTCTAAACAATAAACAATGAGATTGTCACATCATTTTGCTCCGTTATATTCTTTGCGATAACAGAGTTATTTATATTTTTTCACAACAACTTCAATTCTTTTATCTTAACTTTCACCTTGTCATTCCTGCGCAGGCAGGAATCTTAGTATCATAATACTAAAAAATTATATTTCTTGCTTCTTGAATATAAAACATTATTATATATTTATATGCAAATAAATAAAAAGAAATATATATTCGTCTTTATAATTACAGTTGTACTATTTATATCTGTTTTCTTAGTTGTTTCATTATTTAATAAAGAAAAACGTGCAAATATATCAGAATTACAAAGAAAAATAACTGTGGACTTAATAGCAAATGAAACACAGTTTGATTTGTTGAAGAATGCTCCATGTAAGGCGATAGAGAGTGACTCTCTTTTATCTAGACAAATGGGAGAGCTTGGAAAAAAGCTCGCCTACGCAGAAGAAAAACAGGGAGAGAATAATAATGATGTTATTGAATTAAAGAAATATTATTCTCTTTTAGAAGTAAAAGATTATTTGTTATCACAAGAAGTTGCAAATAAATGTGATATTCAAATTGAGTCAATTATATATTTTTATGACCATAATTGTGATGATTGTTCTAAACAAGGTTTGGTTTTGACAGAATTAAAGAGAAAATATCCGTGGTTGCGTATATACTCTTTTGATAGAGATTTAGACTTTTCCATAGTTGAGACTTTTGCTGGATTATATGATTTATCAGAAAATGCGCCGATTATTATTATTGGAAATGAGAAATATGTAGGATTTAAAACAATTTCTGAGATTGAAGAATATATTCCTGAATTACTTATTAAAAAAGAAAGGGCTGATGTAAAAGATGGGGCAATTAAGTTTCTATTAAAAAATGATAAGTTAGATGCAATAAAAAATGATTTTAATTTTGTATCATATATTAAAGATGAACTTGTATATTCATATACTACCTTAAATAAAGAAGGTGATGAAGAAGTAAAAGAGGTTGTATTAATATTTAATTCAGATAAAGAAGAATTCTCAATAAAAGATACTGATTTGTAGTATTTTTTTATATAGTAGTTCTTGCTATATTATTTCAATTTTAACTTTGTCATTCAACATCAAATTATGTAATTCCTCCTATTACGATATCATTCCAATCACAACTCTGTCATTCTTTTTTCCACTCTGTCATTCCTGCGAAGGCAGGAATCCACACATTGTTAAACAAACAAACTTAAAACTATGTCATTGCGAGGTACGAAGTAATCTATACTTTTGTAAAACCAAAAAGAGATTGCCACGCTCCACTTCGTTATGCTCGCAACGACAAAACTCAGAGTATAATTCTAACTCCAACTTTGTCATTGCGAAATCACACCTTGTCATTGCGAACGAAGTGAAGCAATCCATACTTTGTTAAATAAATGAATATAAAACTTTGTCATCTCTAGGCACGAAGCAGTCTACATATTGTCTTCTGTATTTATTTATCTCTGTCATTCCTGCGAAGGCAGGAATCTAAACATCGTGAAGTAATATATAAAATTAAAAAATAAAATCCTTGCACATAATTTCAATTATGTGATATAATCTATTTGTATGAAAAAAGTAAAATCTTTTATAAAAAAGTCTAATATAAAATCTTTTATATTAGGTATTGCAATAGCAATTCTTATAAGCTTTGGAGTTACTGCCGTCCTCGCTGTTAGTAGTGATCAAGATGGAGGAGGGATGTCAACCGGAGGAATTACTACTAAAACTTATGGATTTATTGGACAGAATGTAGGTCTAGTAAATAAAATAGGCTCATTAACTATTGGTAAAAATACAGATGATGATTGGATAATGGATACATCTAATAAATGTCTTACTCAAGGTGATGGAATAGAATTACAGACTTGTCTATCAGTTGTTGGTTCAGCTTCATTTTCAAAACTTACAGTATTAGATATGCCAGCTTTTATTCAAAATTCTAGTTTATTTTTAAATGAAAGTGGTGATCAGAGTTTTCTTGCTGGTTTACCAAGAGGTCTTGTTATTGATGATTTTGCTGGGGATGATGATAGTATTATGGTTTCTAGTTTACAATATGAAGTTGATGGAAATTTAGCTCCAAGAAATCTAGATGAGCAACGTAATTTATGTTCAGATTCTAATGGTAAATTATATGTATGTGCAGAACCAACATATCATTGGGAAGTAAACACTAATGACTGGACAAGTTGTGAATTAAATCAACAGGGCTCATGTAGTGGTGGCACATATACTGATACATCATATTGTAGTGGTGGTACATATACTGGTATGTGTACTGGAGATGATGGGTATGCTTTTTTAGAAAAGATAAACTGGAATGGTGTTCAATCAAATTGGATTTACGGAGATGTCGTAAAAGATGATAATGATTGTAATAGTAATGGGAATAAATGTTCTTGGTGGATGGTTGGTAACAGAACTTTTAATTATGACTGGGCTATTTTAGTTCATTTATTATCTGGTGATCCTGTGTCAGCTATCTTAATGGGATTACTTCATGCTGATCGTGAAAAAGTATGGAAGCACAGCCAAATAAGACGTAGAAGAAAGCCAAATGGTAGTCTCTTTGTAGCTTCTAATCGACCATTATTTAATGCTTCAAACGGTGAATGTTCTGATCTCTATGAAGAAGATAAATGTATAAACCCTGGACTTAATCATTATGTATATAAGATCGATAATAATTGTTCATGGATTGATGGTGGTGAATGTTCTGATCTCTCTGAAGATGAATGTACTAGTTCTTCTGAATGTACTTTCAATACTGGTACTGTACATAATTGCTCTAATATTAATAATAAATATTTCTGCGTGAATGCAGGTGATTCAAATGAATGTACATGGAATTTCCCAACTGGTATACAACATAATACATATATATGTAAGGATGATTCTGGAAACACAGTTGATGATATCTATTGTAGTGATTTAACAAAATCAGGAGCTGGAACTAGATCTTGTAAGGTAGATGGTGTTTGTGGTGATAGGGAGGAAGGAGCAGTGTTAACAACTTATTGTGAGAGTGGGGTCTGTGATTATAATGGTTCTGGATGTGAATACTGTATGGCTTTATCTGAGGATAATTGTTCTACCCCTGATAGTGATTGTGTAGGTAGTGATGCTGGCTGTGCCGGATAATAAAATTATTTAAAAAAACAGAAAACATTTTCTGTTTTTTATTATTTTAACTTAAATTTTATTTTTTGTTATCCCAATTCCAACTTTATCATTGTGAACTCCAACCTTGTCATCCCAACCCATAACTTTGTCATTCCTGCTCCAACTCTGTCATTCCTGCGAAGGCAGGAATCCACACATTGTTAAACAAACAAACTTAAAACTATGTCATTGCGAGGAGCGAGGAACGAGCGACGTGGCAATCTACACTTTGTAAAACCAATAAACATAAAACCATGTCATTGCGAGGAGGAACGACGAAGCAATCTAAACTTTATATAACCAATAAATTATAAATTCTGTCATTGCGAACGAAGCGAAGCAATCTACACTCTAGATTGCCACGCTTCACTCCGTTACGCTCGCAATGACAAAATTCAGGGTCTAATTCTGACTCTAATCTTATCATTCCAACTCCCACTCTGTCATTGCGAGGAGCGAGGAACGAGCGACGTGGCAATCTACACTTTGTAAAACCAATAAACATAAAACCATGTCATTCCGACTCCCACTTTGTCATTCCTGCGAAGGCAGGAATCTAAACTCTATTAAATAAACAAACAAACTTAAAACTATGTCATTGCGAGGAGCGAGGAACGAGCGACGTGGCAATCTACACTTTGTAAAACCAA
>CAMZLR010000006.1 GCA_947311725.1 Candidatus Campbelliibacteriota bacterium
AAAGACGTGTTTTTCCTACATCAGAGACCAAAAGCACATCCCTATTTTGTTCTATTTTCTTTTGAGACATAGAAAAACTCCCCCTAACTAAGTTCACTATTTCCCCTAACGTCGTCAACATCCCGAAAGAGTTCTACCGTTTCTTTTAACTTTTTGTGACGCAGAATTGACCCAAAACTAAAAGCGAATTGAAATAGATCTTTATTTACCTTTACGAGAAAGTTGTTTACTCCGTAATTCACCAAAATAATTTTTTTTTATCCAGCAATTTATCGTGATCATGGATCATTTAGCTCTAGCTTGATAAGTCATTAAATTTAAATAGTCTTGTTGATATTTATATTAATAGTGAGTTAGATACACACGGTGTGTTAGGCCTGCTGGAAGATAAAAATACCACATCATAGCTCATAGCAGCATTTATAATTTATGACTCGCTATCGAAATCTAAGAACAGGTAGGAGATGAAAATAAAAGATGTAGGAAAAAGAAGATAAAAAAGATAACTTAGATAATGGAAAAGATACTTCTTATTCACCAACTAGTTATTCTCTAAAACCAGGAATGAGAAATGACGATGTTCTTGCGTTACAAACAGCATTAAAGATAAAACTTGAATTAGGAGAAGATTTTAAATTAGATGGGTCATATGGCCCAGCAACTATAAAGGCGGTAAAACAATTCCAAGTTTCTAAAGAGTTAGAAGATGACGGTATAGCTGGTGTTTTAACGCAATCTAAATTATCTAATGTCGTAATAAATAATATTAATAAAGATAATTCTGAAGATACTATTCATGGTGAGAAAAAAACGATTGATAATAGTGATACTTCTGATGCAGATTTGAAAAGGATATTGATTCGTGCAAAAAATGAGATAATTTATTATGCAGTTAATGGAAAAAGTTATACTGATGCATATGAACTTGTTTCGGGGTATAATAATACATTTTTAGATATATACTCTAATTCTGATCCACTATATAAATCTTCTGGTGGTGGTCTGTATTTTGTTTACTCACTTAAATTAAGTAATGGTGAATATATCTGTGCAGATAATAATTTTAGAAAAGAGATTACTCAAAAAACAACAAGACCAAATACTAATGTTGAACAAGTATCTTGTTAGTTATTTAATTATAAGGTTAAAACACTTGATTAGTGTTTTTTAAATTGCGATTTTCTACCGCAATAATTTAATCTATTAAAAAGAAAAAGCCTATAATGAAGAAATAAATTTCTTCATTATAGGCTAAAACTTATTTATTTTTTTATTCCATTGACATTTGTGGTGGATCTCCAATGTAGTCGAAAAGTTCGACCTTGAGATCTTTTCCAGGTAAATCGTCTTTACTTTTTATCACTATAAAAGTAATAATTTTTTTATGGTTAAACAAAAAATCGCTTTCTGTGTTCGTGTAAGAAAATCTTTTCTTTACCGTGTGTCCGTTAATATACCAATAATATTGGTCAGGTTTTAACGAGTTTCCAAATAGATCTTGGAATTTTACACAAGAACTATCTCGTAAGGTTTTCATGATAATAACTTTATTTGAATCCCTTGCTTTATCAATTTTTTTGAGAAAAGCTTCTTCTGTAATTTCTTTTTTTGTTTTTTCTTGTTGTGAACAAGAAAAAAAAGAAAATATTGAGACAATAAACAAAAATAAAAATAATTTTTTCATAACTAATATATTAAATTATTAAATATAAACAGAAATAAAAATTATTCTGCTCGCCAATATGTTAATCATTAAAATAATGAAGGCTATTCGGTTCTATTATAGCAAGAGAGAGAGAGAGAGCTGTCAAGTGTTTTTAAATAAAGAAACAAATTGATAAAAATTTTAATAAAAAAACCCGCAAAAAATGAATTTTGCGGGATAAATGATTTTTTCAGTTGCAACAAACTCTTAAACCAAATATGGGGAAATCATTTTTGAGTTCGACCAGTAACACATTTCACGGAAGAATCTTTTTCAATTCAACTTGTTACTGGATTTTATTTTATTATTTTTGTTCCAGTTAGCTATCTTGTCCATTCACAACGGAATAGATCTTGTGCTAATCCGGTCTGGAACATTATCAATATATATTATTTAAAAAATAAGTCAAATTTATAAAAATAAAATTTGTGGATAACTTGTGTATATACAAAATTTGTGGTCTTTTTAAAAAGTACAAGCATTTTTTAGAATAAAATACTTTTTTTCAATAAAGCTTTCAAAAAAAACTTTTTCTTTTATACTACATAATATGTTAGATATAAAATTTATTCGTGAAAATCGTGATATTGTAAAAGATGCAGCAAATAAAAAAAATATAAATGTTGACGTTGATAAATTATTACGCTTAGATTCTGAAAGGCTTGATTTACTTCGTGATATTGAAGCTTTGCGTTCAGAACAAAATTCACAATCTCAAAAAATACAGAATCTTGATGGAGAACTTCGTGATCAGGCAATTATAGCAATGAGAACATTAAAGGAATCATTAAAGGGAAAGGAACCAGAATATAGAAAAATTCAAAAAAAATGGCAAGAATTGATGTGGCAAATACCAAATATTCCTGATATGTCTGCACCTATTGGAAAAGACGAAACAGAAAATGTTGAGATAAAAAAATGGGGTGATTTGCCAAAATTTGATTTTGAAGCAAAGGACCATATAGAATTGATGAAAAATCTTGATATGGTTGATTTTGATAGAGGTGTTAAGGTCCATGGTTTTCGTGGTTATTTTCTTAAAAATGATGGAGCACTTCTTTCATGGGCTATTTGGAATTATGCTCAAGATTTTTTCTTGAAAAAGGGGTTTACACCTATGATTGTTCCTTCTATTGTTAGACCAGAACATTTTTATGGTACAGGACATCTACCAGGTGAGGCAGATGATTTATACGAAACTCAAGATGGTGATTATTTATCTGGAACTGCTGAAGTTTCTACGATGGCATATTTCTCAAAAGAGAAGTTGGATAAGTCTGATTTTCCAATAAAAATACTTGCATTTTCTCCAGCATATAGACGTGAAGCTGGAAGTCATGGAAAAGATGTGAATGGATTGATTAGGGTTCATGAATTTTTTAAATTTGAACAGCTTATATTATGTGAAGCTAATCACCAAGAATCTGTTAGATTACATGAGTGGCTAAATAATAATACAGAAGAATTTATACAAAGTTTAGGAATTCCTTATCACGTTGTGGATGCTTGTACTGGTGATATGGGACAGGGTAAGGTTAGGATGTATGATATAGAATTATGGGTTCCGCAACAGAATAAGTATAGGGAAATATCTTCTGCTTCTTATTATCATGATTTTCAGACAAGACGTTTTGATATTAGATACAAAGATGAAGATGATAATATGAGATTTGCTCATTCTTTAAATTGTACAGCGGCACCAACCCCTAGGATATTAGTATCACTAGTAGAAAATTTTCAACAAGAAGATGGGAGTATCAAAGTTCCTGAAGTATTACGGCCATATCTAGGTAATAGAAAATATATTAACGGTAATAAGAGTTAACGTATATTTGTTGATTTTTTTTTGTAATAATTGTTATTATATAGTTAGGTTAATCATGAATGATATAAAGTTTAAAAAAAAGAAAAAGAATAAATCTAAAAGTAATAAATTAAAATTTATTTTTATAGTTATATTTATAATTTCTGTAACCGTTATATTTATAGTTACTATGAATAATGATAGGTTTTTTATTTCTTCTCTTAATGTTGAAGGAAATAACACAATACTAGATATAGATATAATAAAGTCTGTAAATGAAATTACTGATAGAAAAAAATTCTTTATACCAATGAATAATGTTTTATTTTTAAATAAAAGAAGAATAATAAGTAAATTAGAAAAGGAATTTCCAAAGATTTATAATATTAAAATTATAATAAAAAATGGTTCTGATTTATTTATCTATATTAAAGAGCGTAGTCCATATTCTTTGTGGTGTAAATATAATGATAAGAATAAATATAGTGAATTAGTATATTCTGATTTTAATGAAGAATGTTATTTTTCTGATCAAAACGGTTTTATTTATACTGAGGCTCCTTATTTTTCTAGTGGAATTTTTGAAAAAATTTATATAACAGATAAGTCATTAGCTGTTGGTATATATATTCTAGATAAAGAAAGATTTGATGTTTTTTTTGATTTTATAAAATCATTAAATGATAAATTTGGTATTTCAGTAAATTATATAGTATTAGACATATATGGTGATACAAGAATTTATATTAATTCCTTGTTGAGAAAAAAGATATTAAATAATCCATATATTATATATCACACAGATGATGATTATAATTTAATAGAAAGAAATATGGATTTGATGGTAAGTAATGATTTATTCAAGAGGGATTTTTCAATTAAACCAGATAAATTGAATTTTATAGATTTAAGAATAACTGATCAAATTAGATATAAATTTGGTTTAAATAATTCAATTCATGATTAACAACGATAATGATATAATTCTTGGTTTTTGGAAAGATATACCAAAATCATGTAAAATACTTGCACCAATGGCGGATGTGACTGACGTAGCTTTTCGTGAGATGATTGTAAAATATTCTCGTATGGGAGAAAATGGAGGTGGTCCTCATGTTTTATATACAGAATTTGTCGCAGCTGATGGGCTTTTTTCTGATGATGGGCGTACAAAACTTATATCACTGTTGCAGTATAATCCAAAACATAGGCCAATCGTCGCTCAAATATTTTCTTCTGATCCAAAAAAGATGGAGTATGCAGCTGGGCTCTGTCGATCATTAGGTTTTGATGGTGTTGATATCAATATGGGTTGTCCTGAGCGGAACGTTACCAAACAGGGGGCTGGAGCCGCAATGATTCAGACACCGGAACGAGCGAAAGAAATTATTCTTGCTGCAAAACGTGGTGCAGTAGATATTCCAGTTTCAGTAAAAACACGTATTGGGTGGACCAAAAATGAAATAGAGACATGGATTCCAGAAATTTTATCTTGTAATGTTGCAGCAATTATTTTGCATGGAAGAACTCGTAAGGAAATGTCAAAAGTTCCAGCTCATTGGGGTATTATTGCTCGGGCTGGAGAAATTGTTCGTGAGAGCGGAAAGGAAACAAAATTCATTGGGAATGGTGATATCCTTTCCTTGGAACAAGCTGATGCTTATGGAGAAAAATATAAGGTAGATGGAGTGATGGTTGGAAGAGGTATTTTTGGAAAACCTTGGTTCTTTGATTCTCAAAAAAAAGAAGTGTCCGTGAAAGAGAAACTTGAAATAATGTTGGAACACACGCGGACTTTTTTGAAATTACTTCCTAATAAAAATTTTCAAATTATGAAGAAACATTATAAAGCCTATATTAGTGGTTTTGATGGGGCTCGTGAATTAAGAGGGAAATGTATGGAGGCGAATTCATATGAGGATATTAAAAAATATGTTTATGATTTTTTAAAAAAAGATAACTAAGAGTTTTCTTTTTTTATTTGTATTTCTGCTCTCGCTACGCGAGCGCATAAATACAAATAAAAAAGCATCCATTTTAAAGTTGATGCAAGTGAACTTTTTAAAACTTCCTAAAGAGCATCTATCTCTTTTTGAAGTTTTTTTATTTGATCCTCTTTTCTTCTTTTGAGGACCTTTTTTGCATATTCTTTTTCTCTATCTGTCGGGAAAGAAAAAAAATATTTTAATAAATAATAAAATTTTAATATGCATTCCGTTAAGAATCCATATAATTTTATTAAAAATATTATTATTAGTATGAATAATATGAATAATAATATAAATTTTATAATAATAAATGATAATTTTATATCGTTTGTCGCTATTTTTTCCATAATAGATCCTGTTATGGAAAAGGAAAGATATATAGATAGTATTGATAATACTATATTGTGTATCGTATTTGAGAGTAACTTATCAAATACTCTTTCCACTAAGGTATCAATCATTTCTGTTTTTTTCATAATATTTAAATTTAAAAGTGATTTTTATCTATAAGGTTTATAGACGAAAATCACCTTTAAATTTATTTATGAAAGAACGTATCTTATTTTTCAATGTTCAGCTTCATTACAAACATAGCAGGGAGAGAGAGTTGTCAAGTGGAATTTTGACAAAACTGTGGATAACTTTTTTGTTTGTATTTGTAACTGTTTAATTAACTCGCTTGTATCTGTCACTGCGAGCTTGCGAAGCAGTCCAAACTCTATAAAACCAAAATATCAATATTATCATTGCGAGTTTATGAAGCAATCTCATCGCTTCGTTCAACCAAAAAATTCAGAACTTGAAAGTCTCAGCCTTGCTTGCCTCTTAAGTGAAACGGAAGGGGTCAGCAAGGCTTAGTCTTGCATAAAGACTTTAAAAAACCAAAATCCTTACTCATATAAACCTAGCTTCATTTCATTCCATTCATAATCTCTTTTTTGTATAAAAATTAAGTTATGTTAACATAAAATTATGTCAGAAATTGTAAATACTTATCTTATAAACGATCCGGAATCTCTTATTCCTATGAAGCGTTCTGCTTTTTATGAAGAACAAATAAAAATTTTTAAGGAGACAGGCAATCCAACTCGTGCCGTAGATATTGTAGATATTTTTATTTTTAATTCTGAAGGGGAATTGTTAATCCAAAAAAGGAGTAGTCACAAGAATCATAATCCAAGTATGTTTGATAAGACAATAGGAGGACATGTCACTTATGGTGATACTTATATCCACACAGCGATGATTGAAACTGTACAGGAATTAGAAACTCCATCCATTGTTTTAAAAAATAAGGTTGATTTTGAAAAAACTTTAAAGATATTGGATGATTATCGGGAAACCATTGCAATAGTAAAACATAATGATAGCGAAATCCACCGCCTTACAAAAGTCTTACAAGGAGAAAAAATTGATATTCTAAACCGTGTACATCTTTATTTTGGAGTTTATGATGGACGAACACGTCCTGTTGATAAAGAAGCTCATGGAATACTTTATTATAATTTCGATGAGCTTATTGAAGAAATGAAACAAAATCCAGATATGTTTACCCATGACCTACACTTTTTTATAAAAACATATGAAATGGAACTTAGGGAATTTATTCAAAGAATTAAAAAATAAATTTATGCAAAAAGGAAAAGCGCTTGCAAGGTTAGGTCTTATTTACAATTGCTGGATATAAAGTAATTTTCTTAGTTTATTTAACTATTGGAAATCGTTTACTATGATACAAATAAATATTTTGCTATAATTACACTATGGATAAACAAAATACGGTGCTCTATAGAAAATATCGACCACAAAAATTTAATGAAGTCTTTGGGCAAGAACATATTGTCAAAGTTTTAGAAGGTTCCATTAAACAAAAAAATATTGGTCATGCTTATCTTTTTTCTGGCCCACGAGGAACAGGAAAGACTAGTGTGGCTCGTATCTTTGCTCGTGAGATTGGCTGTTCTGAGAATGATACTATTGAGATTGATGCCGCTTCAAATCGCGGGGTTGATCATATTCGTAACCTTCGTGATGCTGTTGTTTCGCGTCCTTTTGATTCTGAGTATAAGGTATACGTAATTGACGAGGTTCATATGCTCACAAAGGAGGCTTTCAATGCCTTGCTGAAAACTTTAGAGGAACCACCTTCCCATGTTATTTTTATTCTCGCCACAACGGAATTATATAAGGTGCTTCCTACAATTATTTCACGTTGTCAGTCTTTTATATTTAAATCTCCAACAAAAATAGTTTTAAAAGAGATGATAGCTAAAATAATAAAAAAAGAAGGATTTAATATTGATAATGAGTCTTTAGATATTATTTCTTTTTTGGGAGATGGATCATTTCGTGATACACAAGGGGTATTACAGAAGTTGATTTCTTATTCAAACGATGAGAACATAACACATGAAGAAACAGAATTAATAACAGGAGCACCAGCAAAAATATTATTACAGAATTTTATAATAGAATTAAATAATAAAAATATTGATAAACTACTTGTCTTAATAAGAGAAGCTTCGTCACAAAATATTGACGCTTATATTTTTTTAAAGATGTTGGTAGAAAAGATACGTACTATATTATATTTAAGATTTTCTCCTACATTACACAATAAGATAAAAGATGATATAGAAGAAGATGAGTTTAATTTTTATATTAAATTATCGAAAAAAAGTAATGGAATAAATTCAAAATTATTATCCGAATTATTAAAAACATATTCTCATATGCAATATTCTTTTATTAAATATTTACCATTAGAACTTGCAATTTTTCGTATTTTCAGTAATAATATCGAACATACTGACTAGATTAGTATGTAATATTGCCAGATCGTCTAATGGTAGGACTCCGGATTTTGGTTCCGGCTATCTAGGTTCGAATCCTAGTCTGGCAGCATTTATAAATATAGTTAAATAAATAAAAAACACACTTATGTGTTTTTTATTATTGATATTCATTGAGTCTTGTTATTAATGTTTTACATATTATAATATCATATATTTGTATGAAATTTTTAACCAAAATATATTTACCTGAATTTGTTTACGGTTCAGTTGATGGAATTGTTACGACAGTTGCTGTTATAACAGGATCAATTGGTATAGGTTTGCCTACACATATTATTTTTATATTAGGTCTTGCAAATGTATTTGCAGATGGTTTTTCTATGGGTTCTTCTAAATTCCTTTCTTCTATATCTCATAATCAAATAACAATGACAGAAGGAATTAATAAGAGCCCAAAGAGTGAAGGTTTTGCGACATTTATATCATTTATATTTATCGGTTTTATTCCGTTAGTTCCTTTTTTGATTTCTATTTTAATCCCATCTTTTAAGGGTCTTGATATTATATTTTCTTTATCTTTTTCAATATTTTCATTTATATTGGTTGGCTATATTGGAGCAAGTGTAACTGGTACATCACATTTTAGAAATATAATCCGTACTGTAATTGTTGGCAGTATAGCTGCGTCTATATCTTTTTGTGTTGGATATTTATTGAATAATATGATGTAATATTTTTTATTTTTATATTTATATGATAAGATATAATTTATGATTTTGGAGATACTTTACGCATGGCGGTTTGGTGTACGGGAATCATTTATTAATTTAGTTATTTAAAAAATAAAATATGGAAGATAGAAAAATGTATACTGGAGATTGGACATGTATGGAATGTGGAGCTTCAATTGATTCGCTACCTTTTGAACCACGTGATCCTTCAACTTTAACATGTAGAGATTGTCATATGAAGAATAAACCGACTAGAAACAGTGATAATGTAAGAAGAATTTATGTTGGAGATTGGAAGTGTTGTGAATGTGGTACAAAGATAGATGAGTTACCATTTAAACCATTAGACCCTGATACTGTTGCTTGTAGGGCATGTCATAGAAAATAAAAAATACAGTTATTATATACTGTATTTTTTGTTTATTTTTAGTCATTAAACATTAACTCCTTTAGAGGAGTAATGTTTGATTCCTCTTTTACAAACATACCCGGATAGTATTTGTTGTTATCATAATTATCAATAAATTTTGCCATATTTATTGAAATTTCTTTCATCTCGTTATTATTTATAATTTTTGATATTTTTAAAAGTGATACGATAAGCATTTCAGCTTTAGAGATGGAAACTTTTTCTATATTGTTATTTAATAATATTTCAATAAGTCTTATAGCTTTTATGAAATCATTAATTCGGTTATAAGAATCTCCAACGTTAATAGGTAAACATTTAATTATTGTTTCCACTATTTCTTTTACTAAGTTTAATTCTTCTATTGTCGTTTTTCCATAGTCTTTCTGCTTAGTAAAGACATCATCAACTAGAATTTTTACTTCATTCCAATATACTTCTAATGTAGCACTATTTGTCTCTATGTTTAGATTAACTAATCCTTTTATGAAATCAGGATATTCATTATTTTTCATAACTATATTATTTAATTTTTAAAATTTATTTAATTTAATTAAACTCTCATATGAAATATTTGCAAGCATATTTATGAAAAATAATTTTTATTTGTTATAATAAATATATGAAAAAAATAGCAATAATTG
>CAMZLR010000007.1 GCA_947311725.1 Candidatus Campbelliibacteriota bacterium
CTTAATTTGAGTCTTTATCAAAGATCTGCAGACCTATTTTTAGGAGTTCCATTTAATATTGCAAGTTATGCTTTACTTTTATTAATGGTATCCCACGTTACAGGAATACCAGCAGGAGAATTTGTTCATACTTTTGGTGACGTACATATTTATTCAAATCACTTTGATCAGGTAAAAAAACAAATAGAAAGAGAACCATACCCTTTTCCTGCAGTTGATCTTAATCCGGATATAAAAGATATAGATGATTTTACTTTTGATGATATTTCTTTAAAAAATTATAAATCACATAAAGGATTAAAGGCAGAAATTGCAAATATTGGAGGTTTTGACGATAAAAACAGAAGAGATAAGGTATGTAATTCATAAAAAAGCTGATTTAGCTTTTTTAATTTAAAATTCATTTTATGATATAGTTCTGTTATGAGTGAAAAAAATATGAAAAATAAAATTCCTACAAAATGGGATCTATCAGATCTAGGGAATAGATACGATGATTCTTTTTTTTTAAAAGAGAGAAAAATTATTGAAAAAAAAATTAAATCTTTTGCATTAAAGTTTGGAAAAGATAAATCATTCTTAACAAAATCAATCTCTTTAAAAGAGGCACTAGATCAATTAGAAGATATTTCTACCCTAACTAATAGGGAAGGAATGTATTTATTTTTAATGAGACAGGTCAATTCTGAAAATACTAAATTAATAGCAGCTGAGAAAAAGTATATAGAATGGGAACAGAAAATTTCTGATAGAGTTCGTTTCTTTACTCTTTCTCTTGGAAAAATAGATCAAAAAGATAAGAAAAGATTTTTAAGAGATAAAAATCTTGTAAAATACATACACTACTTAAAAGGAATATTCGATACATCAAAGTATCAGCTATCTGAAAAAGAAGAAAAAATCTTGTCACTTAAAGCTGGTGTTGCGAGTGGAAATTGGTCTTCTATGGTATCAGAGATTTTTGCACATGAAAAAGCAGTAGTTTTGGTTAAAAACGGAACAAGACGAGTTAATAAAACTATGACTTTTAATGAGATTATTGCTAATCTTCACAGTGATTGTAAACGTGTAAGGAATTCTTCTGGAAAAGCTATAGTGGAAATTTTTAAGAGGAATTCTTTTGTAATAGAAAAAGAATTTAACTCAGTTTTAGAAAATAAAAAAATAGATGATGAATTGCGTGGTTTTATTAGGTCAGATGAGCCCCGTGTTTTATCAGATGATATTACTTTTAAAGTTTTAGATACTCTCATAGAGACAGTCACTGATTATTTTTCAATTTCAAAAGAATTTTATAGATTAAAAGCAAATCTTATGAAACAAAAAAAACTTCACTATCATGAATGTGTTGCACCAGTTTTTAAGTCAAAGAAAAAAAATGAATATTCTTATGAGGATTCAGTTGCTCTTATAGAAGATACATTTGCAAATTTTGATAAAGATTTTTTATCTATTTTTATTGATATGGTTTATGGAGGAAAAGTCGATGTGTATCCATATAAAGGAAAAAGAGGTGGGGCTTTTTGTATGTATCATGGTAAAAAAGAGCCAGTATATGTTATGTTAAACCATACGGGTAAAGTAAATGACGTAATGACCCTTGCACATGAGATTGGGCATGCTATACATGGTACACTTTCTAAAAACGAGAGCGCGATCTATTATGATACCCCTATGTTTACTGCGGAAACTGCGTCTACTTTTTGTGAAGGACTTGTATTTGATAATTTGATAAAAAATTCAAATGAAAAAGATAGATTAGAGTTGATGGTAAATAGATTAGATGATTCTATCTCTACCATTATGAGACAAATTGCTGCTTATAATTTTGAAAGAGAAGTACATAGTGAGTTTAGGATAAAAGGCTATTTATCAAAAGAAGAAATTGGAAGAATTTTTAAAAAACACATGTCATCATATATGGGTTCTGCTATTATACAAGATTATGATTCAGAAAATTGGTGGATGTATTGGAGTCATTTTAGGAGTCCATTCTATGTATATTCTTACGCATCTGGGCTACTCATTGCAAATGGAATGCATGCTCTTATCAAAAAAGACCCAGAGAAGTGGAATGATATAAAGAAGTTTTTTTATACAGGAACTAGTAAATCTCCAAAACAGATTTTTAATGATATTGGAATTAACATTGAAGATAAAATATTTTGGGAGGAAGGATTAAAAGAGATTAAAAAGCTTCTTTACGATACCAAAAAATTAGCAAAGAAATTGGGTAGAATCTAATCTATAATATATATTTATTATTTGTATTATATGAATTGGAATTACTTGTATTTTTTTGATATACTTTAATTATGATTAAGCGTAAACAAAGAGATAAAACTGTTATTTCTTTGAATGATAAAAAGATTAAATATTTAACACTCTCTAAAAATAATTATGGATTTTATGTTAAAAGGCATGATTATTCCAGCTTAGAAGTAGGTGTTATAGAGAAAGGTGAAGTATTAAAAATAGAGTTTTTAAGTAAAATTATCAAGGAAATTTCTAGAAAGATAAATGTTAAATCAATTGATCTTATTTTACCACATGAATATTTTTTATTTGAATTACATTCAATAAAAAAAGAGAAGGGAAAATCAAATAAGAAAATTTTAAAAAATTATCTTAAAAAAAATAAAGAAAACATATCATGGGCTAGAACACACTCGTATGAATATGATCTTTTTGAAAGAGAAAAAACTATAGATGTATTATTTAGAGCTATTCCGATTGCTATTAATTCATCATATCAAGAATTATTTGGGAAATCAGGAATTAAAATAAATACTATACAATCTGAGATAGTATCATTTTCTAATTTGTTATATGATAAGGGAAATTTCAATCAGATATTTATAGGAGATGATTATACTTATATACTTAAATATAAAGATGGTATTTTTGTATCTGATTCAAAATTTGATTTATCTTATAAATTATTGATTAAAGATATAATTAAAAATATAAATGTATCTAAAAAAGAAGCTATTAATATCTTATATAAATATGGTGTTTTAAGGACACATAAGGATGAGAATGTTTTAAAAAGCTTAAAAAGAGATATGGATCCAATTATAAAATATTTAAGTTTAGATATTATAGAAGATAAACAAAGATATAAAAATTATATTCATTTTTCTGGTATACCTATTCTTGGTTTTTCAGATACATTAAGAAAAGTTTTAGGACTAGATATTTATGATTTATGTGTACTATGTTCATCAAAATATACATTCCAAGATGTTTTAACTATTCATAAAAATGATAGTTACGAATATGAAGCACTTATATCAAGAGCATTAACTTTTTTTAAATAAAAAAGATTTGACCAAAAAAACTAATATGCTAATATTACTTGTGTCCGATCCTTATGGCTTTGAATTCCCCTTATAGTTCAATGGATAGAACAAGGGACTTCTAATCCCTAGATCCAAGTTCGACTCTTGGTGGGGGGACAAACTTGTCTAAATGACAGTTTTTTAGGGCGATTAGCTCAGTTGGCTAGAGCAACCCGTTTACACCGGGTAGGTCAGGGGTTCGAGTCCCTTATCGCCCACTAATATAAAAAATCCATATTGAATGGATTTTTTATTTTACTAATAATAAAAATGTTTTTTGTTATAATTTAAGTTATGAATATAAAAAAAGAATACAAGAAGGTGTGTGACTTTTTAGAAAATTTATCTAAATTAGAAAGTCCCTTTTCTTATATGAAGAATAGGGATGAAAAAGATCTCAATGTTTACTTAAAACGTATGCAAGAATTTTTAGATAGAGTAGGAAATCCAGAAACAGATATGAAATTTATACATATTACTGGGACATCTGGGAAAGGAACCACTGTTGCATTAATTCACAATATGCTGAAAAGATCTGGATATAATGTTGGTTCTACATATTCTCCGGCAACGACAACGACAATAGAACGAATTAAAGTTAATGATTTATATATAGATCCAAAAGATTTTATAAGAATTGTTAATAAATTAGAGCCAATTATCTTAGATATGTATTTATATTCTGAATACGGAAAACCATCTTATTTTGATATTTTATTTGCTACCGCGTTAGTTTATTTCAAAGAACAACATTGTGATTATATTGTATTAGAAGTTGGAATGGGTGGACGTTATGATTCAACAAATATTATAAAAAATCCAATCGTAACAGTTATAACTAATATAGGGTATGATCATATTCATTTGTTAGGAAATTCTTTAGAAGATATTGCATACGAGAAAGCAGGAATTATTAAAAATAATACTGAATTTTTTACTACAGAAAGAGATAAAGATATAATTAATCTTTTTAAGAAAGAATGTATTAAAATTGGAGCAAATTTTAATAGAATTTTATGTAAAGGTGATCCTAATTTGGAATTGGTTAATTTTATAGGAAATTTTTTAAAAATTAATAAGGAATATATGCCCATTAGTATACAGTTACCTTGTAGATTTGAGAATGTAAATAGTAAACCACACATAATATTAGATGGAGCCCATAATGTTTCAAAAGTTAGATTTTCATTGAAAAAATTGAAGAATATAAAATATAATAGGTTATTCATAATATTTGGGGCTAGTCATACTAAAGATGCATTAGGAATGTTAGATTTAATATCCGACTATACAAAAGATATTATTCTTACATTTACAGATTCATTTAGAGGTAAATCTTTTTCTATAAAAGATATGAAAAATCATATTAATGATAATTATCCAGACATAAATGTTTCAATTATATTAAATCCGCATAAAGCAATGTCTATATTAGAAGGAAAGATAAGAAAAGATGATCTTATTTTGGTGATCGGATCATTATATTTATCTGGAGATATAAGAAAAAGATGGTATTCAGAGGAATATATTTTGAATAATAGAAAATCATTTTAATTTTATTTATTTTTTAAACTAGTATAGTGTTTTTATGGGAATTATTTTAAAAACAAGAGAACAGATTGAAATATTACGTAAAGCTGGGAAAATTCATGCTAGGGTTTTGGATCATTTAGAAAAATTTATTAAAATAGGTATGTCAGCCATTGAGTTAAATAATGAAGCTGATCGTTATGTAATGGAACTTGGTGGAAAACCAGCATTTTTAAATTATAGACCAGATAAATCCTACCCAAGATATCCAGCTAGTCTTTGTGTTTCTATAAACGAGATTATAGTCCATGGAATTCCAACTAAAGATATAATTTTTAAGGATGGTGATTTAGTTTCAATAGATTTCGGTGTTGAATATAATGGATTATTTACTGATTCTGCTAGAACGATAATGCTTGGAAATGTATCAAAAGAGAAGAGACAACTTGTTTATGATATTTATGAAGCTTTGTCTCGTGGGATTGATGCTGCACGTGTTGGAAATACAATAGGAGATATAGGGTATGCAATAGAATTGTTTAATAATAAGAAATATGGAAATGTACGTGAGTTGTCTGGTCATGGTGTTGGTGTGAAAATTCATGAAGATCCATATATTCCTAATTATGGAAAGAAAGGAGAAGGTGAAAAATTAGTAGAAGGAATGGTTATTGCTATAGAGCCTATGTTTAATCTTGGAAGATCTGATGTAATTTTCCATGATGATATGTATACGGTTAGCACGGCCGATGGTTCTTGTTCTGCACACGTGGAACACACAATATCGATAACAAAAGATGGACCAGAAATTTTAACAGAGTTATAATCATAATATAGTTATAAATTTTAATTTTAAAAAAAATATGAAAAAAGGATATATTGCAAATATAGAGAAAGAGACACTAGAAAATAATAATTTTCGAAAAGTTCTATATACAGGAGAATATTTACAACTTGTTGTTATGTCACTTATTCCTGGGGAAGATATAGGAAAAGAGGTACATGAAACACATGATCAATTTATAAGAGTTGAGTCTGGGCATGGTGTAGCATTTATAAATGGAACAGAAACAGAAATAAAAGATGATGATGTAGTAATTATCCCTGCAGGAGCTGAACATAATATTACCAATACAGGAGATGACAAGATGAAATTATATACTTTATATGGAACACCAGAGCATAGAGATGCTGTTATTCATAAAACACGAGAGGATGCAGAACTAGATCATGAAAATGATCACTTTGATGGAAAAACAACTGAATAGTTGTTTTTTTAAATAAAAATTACATAATATTTATATGGAGAAAATACCTAAGTTAGAAAGTAAAAATAACATAGACAATTCAGTAAAATTCATTATGGAAAATGAAGAGAAATTTTCCTCTTATCGTGAAAAACTTGAATTTCTTAAATTATTTTTTATGCAAAAAAATAATTTAAATGATGATTTAGATAAACATTTTAATTATTTAAGCGAATTTTTGAATATCGAAAAAAATGAACTTGAAGAGTTATTTATTGAAAATAATAATGATATCATATCTTTTGTTAATGTTATTAATGATAGATTTAATAAAATTAAATCTGATAATCAAGAATCTAATATAAGTGATTCAAACTTTGGCAGTATATCTTTTGATGGGAAAAATATTCATACAAATTTTAATAAAGATTTTAATATAAAAATGGAAGATTCATTTAAACTTTTGGCTGAACATTTTACAGAATTAGATATTGTTCCTTCAAAGATTGAAGCATATTCATGGCTTATGGGTAATAAATATATAATAGATAAAATTGGTTTTAAAAAAGTAAATGATGATGTTTTTGAAGTAAATACAGGTATTAGTGTTTGGGGACAATTTATAGATAAGAATGAAAACATAAAGAAGAAAGAAGTTGAATATTTATTTAAAAATGGTGAACCTAGATACAGGAACACAAATGCTAATATTTCATTTAAAGATTTTATGGAAAGATATGGGTCTAAATTTCTTGGTAGAAAATATACGATAGAGTATGATTTTTCAGAGTCCCAAGGAAAAATATTAGAGGATATTCAACGTAATATTAAAGATACCTTAGAAAATAAGTTTAATGTTAATAATTGGTTTGACACATTTTATAGTTTTCTTAAAGAGAGTCTTATATGGAAAGATATTATTGGAACAGATGAAGCTAAGTTATTTTTTAAGAAATTACATGAAATAGAAAAAGATGTAATTGATTTTGATTCAGTAATAAAAAACATGAAAATCATCGCTAGTGAGTCTGGCTTAGATGTTTTATTAAAAGAGAAAAGTATAGAGTTTATACATTCAAAGAATTTCACTAATGAAGTATATATATAATTAAAAATTATTATAATGTCCTTTATTTCTGTTTGATATTTTTTTATGACAAATTTTAATATTTATTTCTATATATGTATGTCCTTTATAAAAATATTACAATGTCTCTTAAAACCATTGTAATATAATGTTTTTTGTATTTTTTATTGTTGACAAATATATATAAAAAAATAGTATAGAGAGCATCATAGCTTGTGTTGTTATGGTTTTTATTGGAACTTTTACTAAAATTTTTGTTCCAAAATTATTTATCAAAAATATGAGTATTTACTCATTTAAAATACCACTTGCGAGATGCAACACACAGCTTTTATTCAAAATGCGCTGATATTAAAATATCTTTTGAATATAAAAAGCTGGCCGTCGCGTAATGTATTTGTACTAAATTAAATTAAACCAATTATATGGCAGAAGAATTTAATAGAGATAAAGTGCACATTAATGTAGGAACTATTGGTCATGTTGACCACGGGAAAACCACACTTACAGCTGCAATTTTAAACTCATTAAACCTAGCAGGTAAAACTGTTAAAATGCGAGATGTTGACGGAATTGACAACGCTCCAGAAGAAAAAGAACGAGGAATTACTATTTCAATTTCACATAATGAATATGAGTCAGATACACGACATTATGCTCATATAGACGCACCAGGTCACGCTGATTATATTAAAAATATGATTACTGGTGCTGCACAAATGGATGGTGCTATCATTGTAGTTGCTGCTACTGATGGTCCTATGCCACAGACAAGAGAGCATGTTCTATTAGCAAAACAAGTTGGTGTTCCAAATATTATCGTTTTCATCAATAAAATGGATATGATGGAAGGTGAGGAAGAGATGGTAGAGCTTGTTGAAATGGAAATGAGAGACTTACTTACTAAATATGAATTTGATGGAGATAATGCTCCAATTATTAAAGGTTCAGCATTAAAAGCATTAGAAGCAACATCAGTTGATGATCCTTGGGTTAAACCAATATTAGATCTTGTTGAAGCTATGGATACTTATTTCCCAGAACCAGTGAGAGAGCTTGATAAGCCATTCCTTATGCCTGTTGAAGATATTTTTTCAATTGAAGGTCGTGGAACTGTTGTTACAGGTAAAATTGAACAGGGAATTATAAAGGTTGGAGAAGAAGTTGAAATTGTTGGTATCAAGGATACGACAAAATCAACAGTTACTGGTGTTGAGATGTTTAATAAACAATTACAAGAAGGTATGGCTGGTGATAATGCTGGAATTTTATTACGAGGATTAAAAAAAGAGGATATTACTCGTGGGCAAGTACTTGCAAAACCAGGAACAATAACACCACATACTGAATTTGAAGCTGAAATTTATGTTCTGAAGAAAGAAGAAGGAGGAAGACACACACCTTTCTTTAAGGGATATAAACCTCAATTCTACATTAGGACAACTGATGTTACTGGTGAAATAAAATTACCAGAAGGAACAGAAATGGTAATGCCAGGAGATACCATTAAACTAGAAGTTAAACTTCAAGTGCCAGTAGCTCTAAACGATAATCAACGATTTGCTGTTCGTGAGGGAGGACGAACTGTTGGTGCTGGTGTTGTTACAAAAATCATTGCTTAAGCCTTTTAGGCTTTTGCATGGCGAGCCATTATGGCAGCTACAAAAAAAGAAGAATCAGTATTACGAATTCGTGTTCGAGCTTATGAAAGTAAAATTCTAGATAAATCTGTAAAACAGATTATGGATACTGCTGCTAAGTTTGAAGCAGAAACACGTGGTCCTGTACCTCTTCCAACTGAGATCAAAAAATATACAGTGAATAGAGCTTCATTTGTATACAAAGATGCTCGTGAACAATTTGAAACACGTATTCATAAACGATTGATTGATATTATCAATCCATCTCCTAAAGTTATTGAAGCGTTAACAAATATGAATCTACCATCTGGCGTTGATATTGACGTAAAGATGATGTAGTCACTATCTTCGATAAATAGTGTTATTAACAGATAACTAATGTTGATGAGCTGTTTTTCAGCTCAATGATAAGAAATTTTTCTTGTTATTGAGCTGCTAAAACATAATTCAACCAATTAGATGTTCCACTGTTTAAAAAACATGAACAAAAATATATGAAATTTATTATAGGAACAAAGCAGAATATGACACAATTTTTTAATGAAGATGGTGTTGTTGTTCCTGCTACAATTATTTCTGTCCCAAAATCTGTTGTGACTCAAGTCAAAACAGTGGAAACTGATGGGTATAATGCTATACAATTAGCATCAGGGGAACGAAAAGAAAAAAATATCTCAAAAGCTCAATTAGGACATTTTAATAAAATTGGTAATTTCCGGTTTATTAAAGAGTTTCGGTTAAAAAACGATGAAACTTCTGGTCTAAAAGTTGGTGATAGTTTACTTGTTGATATATTTGATACTGGAGATAATATCTCTGTTACAGGTATTTCAAAAGGAAAAGGTTTTCAAGGTGGAGTAAAGAGACATGGATTTAAGGGTGCACCTAATACACATGGACATAGACATGATACACGTCGTCCAGGTTCTATTGGAGCAACTGGTCCACAAAGAGTTTTTAAGGGAACTCGTATGGCTGGTCGAACAGGATCTGATCGTATAACTGTAAAAAATCTAGAAGTTGTTGCAGTTGACGTTGAAAATGGTCAATTATTGGTAAAAGGTGCAGTTCCAGGAAGACGTGGAACTTTACTTGAAATAATCTCAGCATAGTATTATGAAAGTAGAAGTATATAATCACAAGGGTAAAAAATCTAAAGAAATAGATTTACCAGAAAATATTTTTGGTTTAAAGTGGAACTCTGATTTAGTTCATCAAGTATTTGAAGGAATGCGATCAAATGCACGTGCCAATACAGCACATACAAAAGATAGATCTGAAGTTCGAGGTGGTGGTAAAAAACCATGGAGACAAAAAGGAACAGGGCAAGCTAGACACGGGTCTAAACGATCTCCGATCTGGATTGGTGGAGGAATTACATTTGGACCACGTTCTGAGCGTAATTATAATAAAAAAATTAATAAAAAGATGCGATCTAGAGCTCTATTTGTTGCATTATCACAAAAATTACGTGATAAACAGATTTTGTTTATAGAAAAATTTGACAATACTTCAGGAAAGACTAGCGATATGAAAGATTTTCTTGCTGGAATTGAAAAAGTAGATGGTTTCGAAACAATTAATACTAAGAAGCATAATAATATATTCATAACATCCACAAGTATAAACGACAGTTTGAGAAATGGTTTAAAGAATTTTTATCACGTGTCATTAAATGACATCAAAAATTTAAATGTTGTTGATGTTATGAACTATAGATATCTTGTAATATCAGATCCTGATTCAAGTATAGAATTTTTACAAAGTAAATTAACCAAGGGAGACCTAAAATAATAATATGGCTTTATTTAAAAAAGACTCTAAAGAGAAAGCTTCATTAGAAAACAAAGATTTATCTTGGGTAATTATTAGACCTAGAATTACTGAGAAAGCTGCAACTATAACTGAAAAAAATATTTTTACATTTGATGTTGCTAAGGAATCAAATAAAATACAAATAAAAAAGGCTATTATTGAAAAATATAAAGTTACACCATTGAGTGTGAATATTATTTCTAAAAAGCCTCGAAAGGTATTTAGACGTGGAAAGAAGGTACATGAAAAGGGTTCAAAAAAAGCAATGGTATTGTTAAAAAAAGGTGATACTATTGAATTTGTTTAGATTATCTTTAGATATTAATCATTATTAATTATAGTTTACGGTTGCTGATAATTACCGTTTAAAATAATATGAAAAAATATAAACCAACATCACCATCAAGACGAAATATGGTTACTCTTGATTATGGTGTATTGACAACATCAAAACCACATAAAAAACTCACAAAAGGAGGAAAAAGAAGCGTTGGGCGTAATAATCAAGGTAGAATAACTACTAGACATAAGGGTGGTGGAAATAAGAGATTATATAGAGATATAGATTTTTTATATAATAAACATGATATTCCTGCTAAGATAGAAACGGTTGAATATGATCCAAATAGAACTGCGTTTATATCGTTAGTTTGTTATTCTGATGGGGAACGACGATATGTTGTAATGCCTAAGGGAGTAAAAGTTGGAGATACTTTTATTGTTTCTAAGGATGCTCCATTAGAAAAAGGAAACAGACTTCCATTAAATAAAATTCCAGTTGGAACATTTATATATAATATTGAATTAAAAGTAAAAGGTGGATCTAAATTAGTTCGTTCTGCAGGTTCATATGCACAAGTTACTGCTCATGATGATGGAATAACAAATATAAAATTACCTTCAGGTGAAGTACGTAAGGTTGTCGATACTTGCTGGGCTTCTATTGGTGAAGTTTCAAATTCTGATCATAAATTAATTAAAGGAGGAAAAGCAGGTAGATCACGTTGGCTTGGTATTCGTCCAACTGTCCGTGGTTCTGCAATGAACCCTGTTGATCACCCACATGGAGGAGGAGAAGGTAGGCAGGGAATTGGATTACGGCGTGGGCCAAAGACACGACAAGGTAAACAAGCTTATGGTGTTAAAACAAGACGAGCGAAGAAATATTCAAACCAATCGATTGTTAAAAAAAGAAAGTCAAAGAGACAGGGGTAGATTAAAAAGAAAAAGGATTTTATCCTTTTTCTTTTTAATTTGAAATTATCATTTCTGGTGATTTAATTGCTATATTATTGTATAATATTATATGTAGTTTTTAATTTCTACTTTTAATAGATTTTAATATAAAAAATATATTTTATGAATAAAATTGTAATTGGAGTTGTTGCAACTGTAGTTATTGCAACTGCTGTTGTGGTTATTAAGAATAATGATGACAAAAAAATACCAGAAAATGATAAATATATAAGTTGTACAGAGATATGTAATAAAGATTTAATCAATACTTGTGATAACATAGTTGGTAATATTGATAATTGTGAGGCAAATTGTAATGAATGGACTCCATCTATGAAATCTTGTGTTAAAAAGGCTAGTAAATGTGAAGAATTAGATTTAAATTTTTCAAGAACAGCAGAAGATATATTTAGAGAATCAAAAGGAAAAATTGTTAGTGAAGAAGATAGAATTAAAAATTCATCAAACTGTACTATTGTTGATGATGATTATTCAGATATTGCAGATGTAGACCAAGAAGAGACACGATTTGGATGTTCTAGTGCTTGTTATAAATATAAAAAGTGTGCTGGTTTTAGTGAAGGAGTTGGGGAAAAAGGAATGAATGAGGCATATGATACATGTTTTGAACAGTGTCAGAAATGGTCTAAGAAAACATTAGATTGTTTTTCAAAGATACAAATAAATTCTCCAACAGATTGTATGCCACTTACAATGTGTGGTTTGTCAGAATACCATAGCCAAGGCTTTTAGTTATTTGTAATTAGTTTAAAAGAAGAAAATACATGGAGTAATAGAATTAGAAATAGTAGAAAGTTATCAGATAGTAAATTTGACGATATAATACAATGATCATTGTTTTTATTAATTATTAAGGTATAATAATTAATATTATTAGTTAATTGTCAAAAATAAAATTGGATTTAATTTAGAAGATTTAAATAGAGAAACTATTAAGGTAAAAGAAACTGTTAAAGAAGGAACAGAACAATTAGAAGAAATTAGACAATATGTATCAGATAATCTTGATACATTGCGTAATGAAGCTTCTGATGAATATGTGAATAAATTACAAAATAAATTATTGGAAGCTATAAAGGTTAATGATATTGATACTGCTAAACATATTATAATGGATATTGAAAATCATAAACACTCAATGGAAATACAAAAAAAAGGAAAAAGAGTATTTTCTCATGAGGAATTACTTTCTGACGATATATATAATCTTAATGAGAGGTCAAGAATTGCAAAAGAAAAAGGATATAATTTTGTATATTCTTTCTCAGAAGGTCTAGCTAGAGTTAAAAAAGATGGAAAATATGTATTTATAGATCATACTGGAAAAATGGTGATGTAATATTTATTGATTAATAATATATTAGTTTATTTTTGTGTATATTTAAGAGTGGTCGCGTAGCGACCGCTCTTTTTCTTTAAATCTTAACTTATAAACAGTATATAAACATAATTATGTCAAATTTGTGTATGATTTACTTGCAGATATTTCAGCTTGATGTAGTATAAATTTTGACTTTGGAAATGAAGTCAATGTATATTAGTTTATTTGTTGTAAAAATATTAAAATAACTTGACTCTTTTTTACTCACGAGTATACTCATGTACATGAAAAGTTTAAATATAAAAGTTTTCGATTAACACAGTTTACATATCTTTCGCGAGATCTGATTGAGCTGCTGTTATAGTGGCTTTTCTATTTATAACGTTTCATATAATAGTACATTAACAAATGAAGACTCAGGAGCATTTTTAAAACCGAGCCCAATATCATTTTTTGATTGAGGGTTCAAATGATTTTAATTATGCGGTTACGGATCACTCTGGAGAGGGTGATCCAGAAAACACAGGATTTATTTATATTTTTTTATGAATAAATGCTAACTGGACTACCTAAATTATTTATAATTTGAGTAGTTCTTATTTAGATTTCCTAATAGGAATCTAAGAGCACAGGGTGGATGCCTTGGCTGTAGTAAGCGATGAAGGACGTGGACAATCTGCGATATGTTTCGGGGAGCTGATTATCAAGCTTTGATCCGGAAATTTCCGAATGGGGAAACCTCTCTAGTCTTGACTAGAGACTTTGGACTTAGAAGCCAAAGAGCTAACGGGGGGAATTGAAACATCTTAGTACCCCTAGGAATAGAGAACAATAGTTATTTCCTAAGTAGCGGCGAGCGAAACGGAAGGAGCCCAAACCAAAGTAATTACTTTTAGTTTTTATTATGGGGTTGTAGGGTAATAATGTCTTTACGAGAAGAGTTACAAAATAGATATATAGTCGAATCCGATTGAATGCGGAATCATAGAGGGTGTTAATCCCGTAGACGAAATGTATCTGTCTCTTTTGTTATTATCCCTGAGTACCGCAAGACATGAGTAGCTTGTGGGAATCTGCCAGTACTAACTGGTAAGGCTAAATATTACTACAGACCGATAGTGAACTAGTACCGTGAGGGAAAGGTGAAAAGAACCCCGGGAGGGGAGTGAAATAGATCTGAAACCCTGTGTTTACAAGGAGTCGAAGCGGACTTGATCCGCGACGGCGTGCCTATTGAAGAATGAGCCAACGAGTTTATATGTATAGCAGGCTAAGACGGTAAAGCGTCGGAGTCAAAGGGAAACCGAGTGTTAATAGCGCGAAATAATTGTTTTATGTATAAGACCCGAAACCAAGTGATCTTTCCATGTGCAGGGTGAACATTTTCGAAAGAAAATGGGAGGCCCGAACCGGGTGGTCGTGCA
>CAMZLR010000008.1 GCA_947311725.1 Candidatus Campbelliibacteriota bacterium
AAAATATTAAAAAGTGGAAAAGAGAATGGAAAGATAATTTAATAAAAGAGAATAATAGTAATTTTGATGATTTAGCTGAAGATTGGGATATTATTAAAAATATAGATAAATGAGATTCCCGCCTACGCGGGAATGACAAAATTGTTTGTATATTGGAACGACAAAGAGATTGCCTTGTCATTCCACTCCGCTCAGTTATACTCGCAATGACAAAGAAATTACCACGTCATTCCGCTTCGCTCCATTCCTCGCAATGACAAAACTCAGAGTGTCATTCCGATGAAAAAACTCAAAGTTTTATTATGAACTCCAACTTTGCCATTCCTACTCTCACCTTGTCATTCCTGCGCAGGCAGGAATCTAAACCATATTAAACAAACAAACATAAACCTTTGTCATTCCTTCTAACACCTTGTCATCCCAACCAATAACCTTGCCATTCCTACTCTCACCTTGTCATTCCTGCGCAGGCAGGAATCTAAACTATAAAATTTATCTTTATCTAAATACATAAACATTAAACAAAAAAACTTCTCATATCGAGAAGTTTTTTTATTTATTTTATTATTTACAATATATATTCATTTAATACCTTTATAGTCATAGTATCAAAATTTAATTCAAGTCTATATTTATGATTAAAATTATCTTTTGATACTGCGTTTATTTTCATAGAATTTTCCTTATTAAAGAATTGAATAGATGTATTAGGTAAATATTTATATTTATAATATTCTGGTTTATTAAGGATAATATTTAACAAATTTTCTTTTTTCTTAAAATCTTTTGTTGATATAACATGATAAGTATCATAACTATCAGTTTCTGGGTCGATATAATATATATCTATATAAGATATATATTTAAAATTATTATCTACTGATATTATATATATTTCATATTCATCAGACATTTCCTCTCTAATAGCTAATTCTTTTTTAATTGATCCATCAGGATTAAATATAATAGCTCTATTTAAAACACCAATTAATTTATCATTTTTTCCATATATATAATAGTTATAATTAACTACGGTGTATTTATTTTGATAAAATTTACTTGTATTAACACCAACAACTAGTATAACACTATCAATTTCCTCATCAGTTCCAAATGTTTCATTATCACTTTTTAAACTTGAATATTTTGGGTCACTACTTTTAATAATTTCTCCAAAGGCTGCCTCATATGAGGAATATCCTAAATTCTTCCTACCTTCCATAGAAATAGGAGCAATTTTAAATAAATCAACTTCTGCAAGTTTCTCATCATTTTCATAAAAAGTTAGTATATGAGTTTCTCTGTCATATGTTCTTTTATATATTGATTTTTCTACATCTTCTTTTAAATTGATAGTATCATTTTTTTCTGTATCAACTTCCTCTTTTAAATTATTGATGACAATATCATTTTTTGTTCCAAGTAAATTACTTTTTGTTTTAAAGATTCTATTCTTAAACACAAAAAAGCTTACAGTTAACAAACATAATATTACCAATACAATTAAAATTATTTTTCTTTTGTTCATATATGAATTATTATAACAATAATATTTATATTTGTAATATTTTCTCTTCTTTTTAAGAATGTTATTATTCTATATAAAGAATTCTTTTATAACTAAATATTAATTTAAAATTAAATAAAAATGGAAAGAAAAATTTTACTTTTGGTTATGGTTGTTTTCTCAAGATTATTGATTTTAGGGCAACCAATAGGGACAGAAATTGAACAACAATATGTTCCTTATAATAGATTATCTATTTTAGATACGAACTATGTTTTTTGTGAAAAAGGAAGTTCTCCTTTGTATTTTAAATTTGAAAATATTACATCTGATTTTGGACCACTGATTACTTCTGGATATGATTTCCATGGAGGAGCTGATCTTTCTAGGAGAAATGCATCATATGGTGATGCTATTGTTGCTCTACATAATGGTATAGTTACCAGGATTTCTAGTAAAAATGGGGTTAAAAGTATTATCATTAAAGATAGCTTATATGTTTATGGTTATAGACATTTATTTACTGGTTTAGATGATAATACTTACAATTTACCAGTAGTATCTGGAAATTTTGTTTTAGGTTATGAATACGGAAGATACTTTATATTAAATTTATTAAATGGAATTGTGCTTTGTAAAGATAAAGACTTGATTATTTCTTATAATGACAAAGAATATATTACAACAAATATTGTAAAAAAAGGACAATTAATTGCTCCTATTGGTGATTCTGGTGGTTATCCTACACATTTACACCTTGAGTTTTTGAATAACCTGTCAAATACATTTAACGACAAAAACGCCTTGAATCCACTATATTATCTTGATTACGATAAAAGTTTTTATTCTAGATACATTATTTATCCTCAATATAAGTTTCTTAATTTTAGGAAATTTAAGAAAATTATGAAGAATAAAGTTTTAGGAGTAGATGATTATATCGCCTCTATGTTTGATGTATTTATTGATGGTAGTGGGAGCGGTTATTCTTATAAGAATTCACTTATGGATATTAATGAAGTAAAGATGGAAATAGCTAGTATTAATGATTTGAATTTTAAAACTATTATTGGTAATAATGGAGAATTGAGAATTTCATATGGAGGTATTCCAGAACAACCAGATCCTTATCCGAGTTATATTGTTGATAAAAATACTGGTCAAGGTAGTTGGTATAAAACAGGAGTTGAGCCATTGGCTTATAATAATCATAGATCAGAAGACAAATTTTATTTTTATCGTTTCACTCCAGCACTATCAAATGATGGAGGACTTGCAAGATATGCAGGTGAGGTTTTATATCCTGATGGAGATTATTTGTTAAGAGGAAAAATGACAACTGTTAAAGGATTTTCAAAAACAACTGCTAATTATCCAATAAAGATAGATAATTTTAATCCATATATAGTTTATTGTGATGTTACCTATAACGGAATAGGTAGTAACAGGAAAGAATTATTTGATGTAGGAAATAAACTTGAATATAGAGAAACTGGTAGTAGTCAATTTTTTACGAGTAATGGAGTTCTTAGTCTTGCTGTAAAAACAAGTGAGCCATTACAAAGTTTATCAGTTGGAATTGAAGATATAACAGTTAATGATTTACAACTTTTTAATTTAGATGGTGATAGAAAATTTTGGATGATTTTCGATATAGGCATTTCTAATGTCTCCATGGAAGACAAACAACTTATATTTCATGGAAAAGATATGAATGGAAATGATTTAGTTATTCATCCAGATGCAGATAATTTTGTTGGGCACGTAAGGAATGGATATTTGAATAGTTTATACAGAAATTTTATTGGTATTTTTTCAAAAAAATTTAAAAATACAGGATACGATTTAAATTATTCAGTTAAGTTTAATAGCCAAGGAACATCGAGTGTGACAATAGATGATCGCTATATATATGATTATAACGGTGGTAATTGTAATGGGGTTATAGAAGCTGAGGAATCAATTGATTTACAAATAGGTTTAAAAAATGATGGAGAGATTAAATTAACAAATGTTTCTGCTGTTTTATCAACTGATAATCAGTATGTTGATATTACCGATTCATTTGAGGTTTGGGATAATATTGATTTAGATGAAATAAAACTAAATAATGGTTATTTTAATTTTTATGTGCCATATAATTTTTCAGGAAGAGCTATACAGTTTACTTTAGATATTAATTCTGATCAGGGCTCTTGGTATCAAACTTTTAATGTGTTTGTATCTATCAATATTGATCTTGAATTAGATTCTTATTATGTCTATGATGGAGTAGATGGTGATGGTTTAATTAACAAAGGAGAAGATATAAAGATCTATTTTAAGATGAAAAATTTTGGCTATGATATAGCTACTTCTCCTAGTATTTTATCAAATTTGTATGATTATACTTATGTAAGTTTATCAAATAGTTATACAAATTTTGATGATATTCCACCGGGAGAATCTTATTGGGACACCGAACCACCTATTGAATTAATTATAGATGAAAATTATCCATATGATGAGATAACAATTCATTTATGGCTTCTTTCTGATGTTTATAAAAAGATTCTTGATTTAACTCTTCCTGTATATGAATCTGATAATTTATCTGAACCAGATTTAATATATGCCGGATTTCATATCCATGACGGAATTGGTGGAGGAATAGGAAACCATAGTGGAACAGCACAAGTCGGTGAATCAATTGATTTAGATGTTAGAATGGAAAACATTGGAGACGGAGAGGCTACAAATCTTGAAGCATATCTCTATGTTAATGATGGAAATATACACATAACTGATAATCATGAATTCTGGGGTGACATATCTCCAGGTGATCAAGTTTGGTGTAATGGAGACTTTGATTTTGATATTGATGATAATTTTGATGGAGGAATGGTTACTTTTTCTTTAGATGTATATGCTGATGGATATAATACATATATTCCTTTTGATATGTATATTTCTCAAAAAGTTTACCCTAATCTTGATGTCTGTGGTTTTCATATAAATGATGGAATTGGTGGAGGAATAGGAAATAACAATAATATGGCAGATGCAGGAGAATCAATCGATTTAGATCTTCGTTTTGAAAATAATGGGAATGGAAAAGCTGCAGATGTTGAAGCATATCTTTCTTCTACAGATCAATATATAGATATTACTGATTCGTATGAGGTATGGGATGATATTTCTACAAATGATTGTGGGTGGTCTAACGGAGATTTCGATTTTGATATCGATGATAATCTTCCAGAGAAAGATGTTTATTTTAGAGTAGATATTGATGCCTATGATTATTCTAAAATAAGATATTTTTATATTCATATGTTTGGTGGTGGTAAATCAGTTGATGATATTACATTTATTGATGAAAGTGAGTTAGAGTTAAGGTATAAGCCATTTGTTAGTCCAAATCCAATTAATAATTCGTTATTAAATATTTTTTTACGTGATAAGTCAGATTTGATTATAAATTTATATGATATTAATGGTGTTTTGATCCAAAATATATTTTCAGGTAAAATTGATATTGGATTCCAGTCGATACCATTAAAGATAAGGAAAAAGATTTCATCTGGAGTTTACATATTAAGTATTGAAAATAAGACTAACCGAAAGAATAATTTTGTCCGTATTTTGAAAATTAAATAATTTTTTTAAAAAACCACTTAGTAATAAGTGGTTTTTTAATATGGAGCCATCTGTCGGGCTCGAACCGACGACCTATGGTTTACAAAACCATTGCTCTACCAACTGAGCTAAGATGGCATAAATAATCAGATAGATTATTCTTTAATTCCAGATATATATTCTGAAATATTTTCTCTTTTGTTATTAACAAAAAGTTTCTTTCTAATTATTTTTTTTATTAGATTTAATAGTCTATTTTTATATTTATTTATATTTTCATGTATTAATATAATATATTCGACTATTGATTTAATTGTTCTGCTTATAGATAAAATAAAGAATTTTAATCTTTTTTCGAAACGAACACTATCGATATTACATGATTCTTTGATGTAATGCAATATTTTTATTTTTTTTCTTGATATAAAATAAAGTATAAATATAGAAGATATTGAAATAATAAATGTTATTGTAAGGAACAGCATTGTAAGTATATTATATAGAGTATCTTGTAAATTCTGTAATTTCTATTCTTTCTCCTATTTTTAATGTAGCTTCTTCGATCAATTTAGAAATTGTTGTTTCTGGATCTTTTACAAAAGCTTGATCCAATAAATCTTCTATTGATTCAGGAACCATGGCTGCTATGTGCATTGCTATATCGTTAGCTAGATTAATAAAATCTTCATTTTTTGCCACAAAATCTGTTTCACAAGCAAGATTTATAAGAACACCAATTGTGTTATTTGGATGTATATATGATTGTATAACACCTGAAGATAGATCACGATCAGCTTTTTTTGCAGCAGCCTTAGAAGATAGGTCCTTAATTAATTCTTTTGCTTTATCCATATCTCCATTTGCTTCTTCTAGAGCTTTTTTACATTTCATTATTGAAACACCAGTTTCTTCACGTAATGATTTAATTTCTTCCATTGAGATTTCCATAATATTTTTTATTATTTAAGCGCATCAACAACTTTTTTAACGAAAAAATTTATTGATGATAGATTAGTATCATTTGCAACTATTGGGTAATTGATTATATCAATATTGCAATCTGTATTTGATAGTGCAATTATAGGAATATTCATCTGTCGGGCTTCTTCTACAGCTATGTATTCCTTTTTAGGGTCGATTATAAATAAAATAGCTGGAAGTTTTTTCATGTTTTTTATCCCACCAAATTTTCTTTCGAGTCTCTCAATCTCTCTTTCCAGCATTAATTTTTCTTTTTTTGTTGCAGCTATTAATTCCCCTCTTTCAGATTGTTCTGTAAGTGTGATAAGTCTATTAATTCTATTGTTTAATTCTTTTTTATTTGTAAGAGTTCCACCAAGCCATCTTTCTGTAACATATGGCATATCAATCAATTCAGCCATTGAGCGAACAATTCCCTTAGCTTCTGGTTTTGTTCCAACAAAAAGAACTTGTAATCCATTTGTTTTTATATCTACCAATGAAGATAGCGCTTCTGATAATTGTAATTCAGTTTTTTCTAGATCAATTATATCTTTCTTTTTTCTAGATTCAAAAATGAATTTTTTTGTTGATGGATGGCGTCTAGTTTTAGAATAACCAACATGAGCTCCTGCTTCAAACATCTCTGTAATTAGAGCTTCGTTTATTTTTGACATATTTATTTAGATTTATTTTTTGTGAATAAATCAGTTTAATTTATTTAGGTAAATCTTGCACAATAATTCTTATTAATTATTGTTCAATCTCATCTCGACAATGAGTAATTATAAAAAACATTTTTTATAATTAACAAGTTTTTACAAAGAAACTATAACAAAAAAAATTTTTTCTGCAACTATTTTACTATAAGTTGATATATCAATATTTTAAGGTAGTATGATTATATATGAGACAGTCTAAACTTTTTACTAAAACAAGAAAAAATGCACCACGAGATGAAGAATCTAAAAATGCACAATTATTAATTCGTGCTGGTTTTGTCCATAAGGAAATGGCAGGGGTGTATGATTTACTTCCTCTTGGTTTGAGAGTAGTAAATAAAATTTCAAATATAGTTCGTGAAGAAATGAATAATATTGGTGGGATTGAAGTTCAATCTACAGCATTACAAAAAAAAGAAGTATGGGAAAAAACAAGATGGTCATCTGATATTATAGATAATTGGTTTAAGACAAATCTAATAAATGGCACAGAACTTGGTCTTGCTTTTACACATGAGGAACCAATGACTGTTATGATGAAGAATTATATTTCTTCTTATAAGGATTTACCTGTTTATCCATATGATATTAGAACTGTATTTAGAAATGAATCCAGGGCAAAATCTGGACTTATGAGAGGTAGGGAATTTTATTGGAAAGCTCTATATTCTTTTTCTAAAGATTTAGAGGAACATAATGAATTTTATGAAAAAATAAAAGATTCATATAAAAGTATTTTTAATAGAATTGGTATAGGTAATATGACATATCTTACTTTTGCTTCTGGTGGAAGTTTTTCAAAATATTCACATGAATTTCAAACTATTTCTGATGCTGGTGAAGATATAATTTATATAGACAAAAATAAGAATATTGCAGTAAATAAAGAAGTATATAGTGATGAAGTTCTAGATAATCTCGGCCTAGAAAAAAAGAATCTTATTGAAAAGAAAGCAATTGAGACTGCGAATATATTTTCTATTGGAGATAAATATTCTAAGCCTATTGATTTAAAGTATAAGGATGAAGAAGGAAATGAAAAGTTTGTATATATGGGATCCTATGGGATAGGTATAACGCGTTTAGTTGGTACTGTTGCAGAGATATTAAGTGATGAAAAAGGACTTATTTGGCCGGAATCAATCGCTCCATTTCAGGTTCATCTTTTAACTTTTGGAAAAAATGAAAATCTTTTTAGAGAAACAGAAAATTTATATCATGATTTAAAAAATGCAGGGATTGAAGTTTTATTTGATGATAGAGATCTTGGTCCTGGTCAGAAATTAAATGATGCAGATTTGATTGGTATTCCATATAGGATCGTTGTTTCTGAAAAAGCTGCTGAAAATGGCGGTGTTGAAATTAAAATGAGAGATAGTGAAAATGTAGAATTTATTTCTGCAGACCGTGTTATTTCATATATAGAAAACCAAGGAAATAATGAATAATTATTATGAGTAGTTTATTAAAAAAATTTTACAATAGGTTTTCTAATGATATTGGAATAGATCTTGGGACAGCAAATACATTAGTTCATGTTAAGGGAAAAGGTAT
>CAMZLR010000009.1 GCA_947311725.1 Candidatus Campbelliibacteriota bacterium
CTCTTACTGTGGTTGTGTAGGTATGAAACCTACCTATGGTCGTGTAAGTCGTTTTGGTTTGGCATCGTATGCCTCTAAACTACATTAAAAAAAAGAACACAAAATTACCACCTTATAGCATTACGTATGTTTTTAAAATGGATGTTAAAGAGAGACATAAAATCACTCGCCCCAGATAAAATCGAATTAGCAAAAACATCATTAAGACAAATAGATAATATTGGTAAAAAAGAATTAGATAGAATGATAGATGTATCAAAAAAAAACAAAAGAAATCATGCAATTTTACAATTATTATTTTCAACAGGATTACGGGTATCTGAGCTTTGCTCACTAAATAGAGATTTAGATTTTTCAAAAGATGAATTCACTATAAGAGGAAAAGGTGAAAAATTAAGAATTGTCTTTTTAAGTAATGAAGCCAAAATTAGTATAAAGAATTACTTGAATAACAGAACAGACATGGATGAGGCATTGTTTATTCAAGAGGGTCCAAATGTTGTGAAACTAGAAGAAAAAAATGTTCCATTAAGATTAACACAAAGGTCTGTCGAACGGATAGTGAAACAAATTGCAATAGAATCTGGTATATCAAAAAACGTTACCCCACATACAATTAGACACTCTTTTGCAACTGACTTACTGAGAAACGGAGCTGACATAAGATCAGTCCAAATAATGTTGGGGCATAGCAATATTGCTACAACTCAAATATATACACATGTTACAAACGAACAATTAAAAGATATACATAAGAAGTTCCATAGTAAAGATTAATAGTGAAACATGAAAAACATATATAAAAATAACACAGGAAAACTTTGATTTCCTGTGTTATTTTAAATTTTATATAAAGGACAAAACTTTTTTAGAAAGTAGATATAAAAGCAGTTTTATTTTTTATTTTTTAACTTTTCCATCATTCTTTTAACATAAGCTTTTGCTTCTCCATCGTTTTTAAAATCAGGAACTCCACCATTATTAAAAAGATCTTCTAAATTACCTTTTTTACCCAAACCCATTTCAGTAGTACAAACACGAATAGAATTTCCATCTGCATCTTTTGATAAAATATCTCTTGGTTCTGCTTTATATGAATCATGCTTTACTCCTGTATCTGGATGTATTCCAGATAATGGAAATTTTTCTATATCTTCCGGTCCATTTTCATATTCTAAATTCATAAATACATAATATAACTTTTTTTACAAAAAACAAAAAATAAGTAAGTTTTGTTAAACCACCATTTCGTCATTTTTCTATTTTCTAAAAAACGGGATAATGACGAAAAGGTGGTTTGTTGTTATACTTACGCACATGAAACTCATATCATGGAACATCAACGGAATACGTGCTTGGGCACAAAAAGAAGGAACTCTTAATTTTTTAAAAAAAGAAAAAGCAGACATCATTTGCTTCCAAGAAACAAAAGCACAAACAAATCAAATAGAAGAACTTTTGAAAAAAAAAGAAAATAAATTTTTTAATAAGTATCATTTTCACCACTGGCACTCTGCTGAAAAAAAAGGTTATTCAAGTACAGGAATTATTTCTAAAACTGAACCAATAAAAATTTGGAAAGGGATGGATAATTCACCTATAGAAAATGAAGGTCGTATTATTAATGCGGAATTTAAAAAATTTATTTTAGTAAATGTTTATACTCCAAATGCAAAAGGTGATCTTTCTCGTCTTCCATTACGTTATGAAAAATGGGATAAAGTTTTTCTAAAACACCTTAAAAAATTAGAAAAGAAAAAACCAGTTATTGTTTGTGGAGATTTCAATGTCGCTCATAAAGAAATTGATCTTGCTCGTCCAGATGGAAATAAAACAACAGAAAAAAAACCTGGTTACGCTGGTTTCACCGATCAAGAACGAGAACGTTTTTCTGATTTTCTACAGGCAGGATTTATAGATAGCTTTCGCTTTCTCCATCCAGAAAAAATTCAATACTCCTGGTGGTCCTATCGTGCAGGATCAAGAGAGCGAAATGTTGGTTGGCGCATCGATTATTTTCTCACTTCAAAAAATTTAAAACTCAAAATACATGAAGCAAAAATATACGATCAGGTGCGAGGTTCAGATCATTGCCCTATTGGATTAGAACTTAATATATAAAAAATACTTAAAAAAATTTATGAAATTTTAAACAGATTAAAGAAAAAACAGAAAGAGACTTTCTGTTTTTAATCAACCTTATGCTTTCTATGAAGCTTTTTAATTTCTTGAGTATCCAAAACTTCTTTTTTTTCTTTTCCTGCTTCGCCAAGTTTTTTCAATTCCTCATCAGAAAGTGTATACATTTCTTTTGCACGTTTTTCTAAATATTCGCGAGTGTTTTTTTTTGGATCATCGAGCACTTCTTCTAAAAGTGCATGAAGTATCCAACCCATTTTTGGGCCGGGTTGAAATCCCATTTCAGCAATCATCATATCTCCATTTATTTTTAACATTCCAACTGAGATTGGATCGCGAAGCACCTCCTCAATCATCGCTTGATACTTCCTCAAACGATATGGTTGTTCCTTTGGCCGTCCTGTTCCAATACGATCACAAGTTCGTAAATCAATGAGATCCCAAATCATTTCTTTTCCTACATTTCGTACCATTCTTCGAACGGCTGAAAGTGTTATTGCATCAGGATCAGAAAAGAACATATGATAACGAACAAGTTTTGTCACTTTCTCGGATAACTCTTTAGAAAATTTTAAACGCTTCAAAATTTTTTCTGTCATCTTTGCTCCAATGACTTCGTGCCCATAAAAAGTCCACTTTTTTGTTCCACGTCCGTTTGCAAGTTTCCGAGAACGAGGTTTTCCAATATCATGAAAAAGTGCAGCGAGTTTTATATGCAATGGATAATTTTTCTTTGTTGCATGCTCTAGTGACTTGACAAGGTGCGTCCATACACTAAAAACATGTGTTCCTCCCTGTTCAATATCTACTCCTTCAAGAAGCTCTGGGACAATATATTCTAATAAGCCATAAATGCGTAACATCTCAATTCCATCTTTAGCGTATGGAGCATTTATTATTTTAAGAAATTCATCGCGAATACGTTCTTGTGAAATTAGTGGAAGTTTTTTGGAGTGGGTGCGTAGCGCCCGCACTGTTTCATCTTCAATAAAAAATCCCAACTGAGCAGAAAAACGTACTGAACGCATAATACGCAAAACATCTTCAGAAAAACGCTCGTGCGGATTTCCTACGGTTCGAATAATTTTTTTCTCTAAATCTTCAACCACACTATACTCGTCTACAAGCACATCATGAAGCGGATCATAAGCCATCGCGTTGATGGTAAAATCTCGTCTCTGTAAATCTTCCCCTAAGGTTTTTGAAAAACTCACTTCATCAGGGTGACGAGCATCAGTATATTTTCCTTCGCTTCGATAAGGGGTAATTTCCACTGCATAGGTAGAAGCGTTTTTTTCTTGTTCCTTATCAACGATAGCCACCGTTCCAAAGTTGTTCTCATAGACCACACGCATCTCTGTTTTTTCAAAAAGCTCAATAATTTCTTCCGGTTTTGCATTGGTGGTAACATCCCAATCATTTGGTTCTCGTGCTAAAAATAAATCTCGCACACAACCACCAACGATAAAAGCCTCAAAACCAGCGTTTTGAAGTTGTTCTAAAATCCACAAAACATGCTGTGGAATCTTATTTAGTAATTTTTTATTCATAATAAAATTATAGAGATTAAATACTAAAAAGAAAGTTCTAAGAACATTAAATTTGACAAAATTAAAAAGAAAAAGTCACATTTTAAAAAATAATTAATTTTTATAAAAAAGATAATTTATCTATCTTCTACTTTTTTCTTATAAAAAGAAAATATTTTAATATTTCCACAAAAAATAAATATACAAAAGCAAGTATTGTAATCGATATTATTTCAATAAAAGAAAATGGTTCTAGATGTAAAATGTTTCTTATTGGTTCAATAAATATTGCAGAAAAAATCAAAACTAAACCAGAAACTACTGAAAAATTAAGGTAAGCATTGGAAAATATATTCATCTTAAAGATAGGTTTCTCTAAGTCTATCAAAGAATAGACAATGAAAATAAAGTTAATAGATAGTGCAAAAAACATCAATGACTTTATTTTTACGTCTGAAAATCCTGATTTCCATAGGTACATGTATATAGATAACAAAAAGATACCATCAAAAATACTCAATAATAACATCATTATCTTTATATTTTTTGTAAGTATTCTAGAGTTAAATCTCTTTGAGGTATGTCCAGTATCACTTTTTCCAAACACAAATGCGAAATTTATAAGGCCTTCCTCTATGATATTTGACCATAATATATGAACAGCAAGAAAAGGCATTGGGCCTCCAACAAATAATGCACCAAAAATAACAATAATTTCTGAAAAAGAAGATGATAATAAGTAAATTACAGTCTTTTTAATATTTTTTATTACATTTCTTGCCTCATCAATAGCAAGCAAAATTAATGTAAAA
>CAMZLR010000010.1 GCA_947311725.1 Candidatus Campbelliibacteriota bacterium
AAAGCTATTCGATTCTATTATAGCAAGAGAGAGAGAGTTGTCAAGTGTTATTTTGACAAATTATTTATTTTATATTTTTTATATAAATATCTTGTATATTTTTTATATATAGTTTATATTATAAACTATATATGAAAAATATAAAGATAGATAAAAAATATAATAGTTTTCAAATTTTTCATAGTATATTTCATATTTCATATTCACTAAAAAAAAGGGCAAGATCCATGTTGATAGATTTAGATATATCTGAGGCAGAAGCACGGACACTTTTTTTTATTGGGTTGAGAGACGGTGAAATTACTATCCATGATTTAATAGAATCTTCTAAGATACATAAATCTACAGTAAGGCAAAAAATAAAACCACTTGTTGAAAAAGGTATTTTAGATATAAATACTTGTGATATAGATAGACGTGAAAAAAAGGTTAAGCTTACAATAAATGGAGAAAAATTGTTTAAAAAAATATTAGAAATTAATAAAAAATATAAAAAAAAGATCTTTAAGGATTTTAATGAAGATGAGATAGATAATCTTCTTTTTCTACTAGCTAAATTAGAATTAAATTTTAAATAAATATATCATGAAAAATGTATTCAGAAATAAAAAGAACAAAAAAATCGTATATATAATAATATTATTAATATTTATAATTATTTCTATTTTTTTAATAAAAAATAGAAATAATTATAATGAAGATATATATAAGGTTCATAAGGTCACAGTATCCGATGAACTCACTTTTGCTGGGATTGTTGACGCTGAAAGGAGGGTAGATTTAGGTTTTGCAATAGGTGGTAGGGTAATTAAAAACAATGTTAAGGAGGGAGATTTTGTAAGAAAAGGACAAATTCTTGCTGAGGTTGATCAAAGTGCTATTCGCTCAGGACTTATTCAGGCAGATGCAAATTATCAATTAATTAAGATAGATACAGAAAATAAAATTAAAAAATCAAATATTTCATTTAATGAATTAAAAAATGAACAAGATTCTGTAGTTGATAATTTATATAAACAATATATATCTGGAGATTTACATGCAGTTTCAGATAAAGATAATTTATCTAAAAATATAACACAACCTATTATTTCTGGAAATTATACCTCATATAAAGAGGGTACGTATAAGATAAATGTTTATGGCTCAGGTGCTCAATCAGGGTATTCTTTTTCATTATCTGGTTTAGAGAATGGAACATACACAGCAGAAATATATAAACCAGGAAAACTTGGTAATTTAGGTTTATTTATACAATTTAGTCCAAATACAGATTATAAGAATACAGAATGGACGGTAGATATCCCAAACAAAAGATCATCTAGTTATCTATCTCGTAAAACAGCATATCAAAATGCACTTGCCAAGAGTGAGAAATTATTAGCATACGCACTAGATGATAAAAATTCTCTTATAGATAGAAAGAATGATTTTGATATTTCTTATAGTGAGGCTATTATAAAAAACGCAAGAGCACAACTAAATGCTAATATAGTTAGACTTTCTGATGGAAAAATTAGAGCTCCATTTGATGGGTATATAGCAAAAGATGATCTAGAGCAAGGAGAAACAGTACAGGCATTAATTTCTCAAATTACTATTTTTGCAAACAGAAAAAGAAAAATAATTTTAAATACTCCTGAAATATATATTAATAAATTACATTTAGGTGATGATGTAAGAATAGTTTTAGATGCATATCCAGATGTTTCATTTATCGGTCATATTATAAAAATAGATGATTTAGATACTTTCGTAGATGGTGTTCCTGTTTACAAGACTGACGTTATTTTTGATAATATAGACGATCGTATTCGTGTTGGTATGAATGCTCATGCCTATATAATAGTTTCTAAAAAAGATGATGTGTTAGCTGTTCCTAAACATTTTATTTTAAAAGAGAATAACTCAAATTATGTTCTTGTAAAAAATAATGATGAGATAGAAAAGAAAAAAGTTACATTAGGTATTGAAGGTAATAATGGAACGATAGAAGTAATTTCTGGTCTGTCTGATGGTCAAGAAATAGTTTTTGATGTAATAGAATAATATGAGTTTACTAAATCTTTATAAAAATAATATAAAATCATTTAAAGTTGGTAAATTTTTAGCTATTAGACAGATTAGGCATGGGAATATTTGGATAAGCATATTAATTATTACAATACTAACATTAACTTTTTTAAGCCTAGTTGTCGTTCCTGGAATTCTCATAGGTCTAACTAAAGGAAGTTTTCAACAACAAAGAGAGCAGCTAACTGGAGATTTATATATCACCACAAAACAATATAAAGATAGTATAGAAAATACACAAGATATTAAAAGAATTCTTGATACTATTCCAGAAGTTAGTTCATATTCAATTAGATATAAGACAGGCGTCAAGGTTACTAGCGGATATATAAAGAGAGATGATTTTACTAATGATGCAGAAAATATAAGTATTAGTGCTTTTGTTATTAATCCAGAAAAAGAAGATAAAACAACAAGTATATCAAATTTCATAAAAGAAGGTGAGATGTTGAGTTCAGATGAATCTGGTTATGTTTTAATAGGTTCCACTCTTCTAAAGAAATATTCAAAATTTTCAGATTTATTTGATCCGCTTGAATATGTAAATATTGGTGAGCCTGTTAGGCTTACATTTACAGGAGAAAATCGGCCGAGTGCTGATTCAAAAAAAGGAGGGATTGATGTACCAGATTCAATTAACGAAGGTAAGACATCTGAATTTATAGTAAAAGGAATAATCAATTCAAAAGTTGGTGATGTTTCTAGTTCTATTTTTATTACAGAACAAGATTATCGACATATTACAGGAAAAAGGAGTTTACAAGCACAAGAAATAGCAGTAAATCATATAGATAGTATATCTGATAAGGAATTTAAAAAAATAATTTCTATATATGGTATTTCAGATTATGCAAAAATAAGAACAGCAGAAGAAGCTATTCCAAAATTCTTATCAGATGTCCAAAGAACTTTTTCTATTTTAGGAAATCTTATTGGGTTTGTTGGTCTTATTGTATCTTCTATCACAGTTTTTATTGTTATTTATATTAATGCGCTTACGCGTAGAAAGTTTATAGGAATTTTGAAAGGTATTGGAATTTCTGGTGCCTCTATAGAGATATCATATTTTTTACAATCAATATTTTATGCAATCATTGGAATTGGAATAGGAATTCTTATATTGTATGGCATTTTAGTCCCGTTCTTAGCACAAAATCCAATTGATTTTCCAATGTCAGATGGAGTATTAATTGCAGATTTATGGCCAACAATATTTCGTGCTCTAATTTTATTAATTGTGACAATGCTTGCTGGATTTTTACCGGCTAAAATAATTGTTAAAAAAAATACTCTTGATAGTATTTTACAGCGTTAATCTAATATGAATATAAATATAATAATTAAAATTAAAGATCTTGTCAAAACTTATTTCAATGGAGAGATAGAAACAAAAGTCTTAAAAAAACTTCAACTTGATATAAAAGATGGTGAGTTTGTTGCTATTATGGGAAAGTCTGGTGCAGGAAAGTCCACATTAATGTATCAAATAAGCCTACTTGATAAGCCAACATCTGGGGAAATTATATTTGATGGTATAGATATTTTAAAACTTTCAGAATTTGAAAGAACTCAATTTCGCTTAAGTGAACTTGGTTATGTATTTCAAGATTATGCTTTAATTCCTGAGCTAAGTTCAGAAGAAAATATAATGTTACCTATGTTAATGCAAGGAATAGATGAAAAAATAGCTAGAGAAAAAGCACGTAATATTTTAAATGAGATTGGTATGGATGATAAGTATACTAATAGACCAAACCAATTATCTGGTGGGGAACAACAGCGTGTATCTATTGCTCGTGCTGTTGCTCATAATCCAAAAGTTCTTTTTGCTGATGAACCAACTGCAAATCTCGATACTGTGTCTTCAATGGCAGTATTAGATTTACTTAAACAATTCCATAAAAAAGGACAGACGATCGTAATGGTTACGCATGAACCAGAGTACACAGCTAATTGCGATAGAATTATTTATTTGGAAGATGGACATATTGTTGATTATAATTATAAAATATAATTTTTTTGAAATAAAAAATATATTTTTTCGTATTAATAAATAGAAGATAAATGAGTAAATTATTATTTTACAAAAAACTTCTAAGAATAAATTTAATTAAAAAATAAAAATCAATTAATATGAAAATAAATACATTAACAAAAATCTTTGGAGGAGCTATTGCACTTGCCGCAATATTTACATTAAGTACGAGTATAGTATCAGCTTATAGAGGTGATCCTAATGTACAAGGACCAAATTATTCAACAGAACGACATGCAGAGATGACTAAAGCTTTTGAAAATCATGATTACCGGTCATGGTCTAAACTTATGTCCGATAAAGGGCGAGTCGCGGAAAAGATAAACGCTGATAACTTTTCAGATTTTGTAAAAGCTCATGAATTAGCAATGTCTGGAGATTTAGACGCAGCAAAAGCAATTCGTACAAAACTTGGTCTCGGGTTAAGAAACGGACAAGGAAGACATTTAAAAGGTGGTAGAGGACAAGGAAATTGTTTGGGAAATGGACAGAGACAGAATCAGTCATAATTATATTTAATTATAAAATCTATTTTTTAAATAGATTTTTAGTTTAATATGTTATATTTATATTATGAGTGAGATTCTGAATGACGAACAATTAGTTGAACTTAGTCTTAATGAAGATAAAGAATTTTTTAGTGAACTTGTCGAAAAATATCAGGTTAAATTGACTCGCTATATTAAAAGAATAAGTAATTTAAGTACTGAAGAAATAGAGGATATATTACAAAATTCTTTCATTCGTGCTTATAGGAATTTAAATAATTTTGATAATAAACTCAAGTTTTCATCATGGATATATCGTATAGTACATAATGAAGTCATTGATACATATCGTAAAAGTTTTTCCAAGGGAAGAGATAATTTAATAAAAATTGATGAAGGTGCTATAAGAAATATAAGTGATGATTTTGATACTGTTTCTTTATCAGAAGAATTTTTTACAGAAAAATATATTCAATTAGCTTTAGATAGAATTGATATTAAATACAGAGAAGTAATAATATTGAGATATTTTGAAGAAAAAAATTACCAAGAGATTTCCGATATCTTGAAAAAACCAATGAACACTATTGCAACTTTGTTAAGTCGAGCAAAGAAACAAATGAGAAATGAAATAAATTCTTTTACCAATAACACATATGAACATGAAAAATAATAAAAGAGATATAAATATAAAAAAGAATAAATTTGCAAAATCAATACTTGATAAAATAGAAAGAGAACACATTAAACAAGTTCCAAAATGGAGATTTATTTTGAAAAATTATGGATTTTGGTTTTTAGTAGTAGTTTCTATATTTACTGCTGGTGTTGCTACATCTTTAATTATTTCATCTATTTTTCATATGGATATTCCAATAGCAAATCTTGCTAGTGGAAGTATATTAAAACATGTAATGTTGTTCATGCCTTACTTTTGGATGATGTTATTATCTATATTTATTGTGTTTGGATTAGGTACATTTATAAACACGAAATATGGATATAGGCATAGTTTTATTTTTATCACAGGTTTAAGTATCATCATAAGTGTCTTATTTGGATCTTTTATTTATTTTACTGGTGGTGTAAACAGATTAGAGCATTATACAAGAATGATTAATTCTAATTATTATTTAAATTTAGAACAACGTAGGGAACAAATGTGGATACATCCTGATAATGGATTACTTGCCGGGATACCATTGAATTTAATAGAAGAAGATGGTGAGTTCACGTTAATTGATTTTACTGGAAAGACGTGGGTTATAGATTCTGATATATTAGAAGATGAAGACATTGCTATAGTTTCAGTTGTTGGTAAGGTTGCAATTATAGGGACTAAAATTGATAAGAATACGTTCAAGGCATGTAGAATAGTTCCATGGGAACGGTTTATGAATAAGTCTAAAACATATAATAATATATTAGGATTTATTGGTAGTGGTCATTACATTGATGAAAGAAATATTTTTGAATTACGTAATAACTTATGTAGATAGATTAATATTTTAAATAATAATTAAATTAATATGAAAAATAGTAAAGAAAATAGAGGTTTTGTTATGACTAGTGTATTAATAGCTTGGGCTATTGGTTTGGCTGCAATTTTTGGTAGTGGTTCATATATTGCAAATAAATCATTAAACAAGAGAGCAGATTCTGGTTTTAATAGAATGAATAAATCAAATATTGGTAAAAGAAGTCATGATTTTATTACAAATAATAATAAAAAATTAGATAATATAAAAGAGGATGACTTATTAGATATGGAAATAAAAAGTTTGATTTCAATGCGTGAAGAAGAAAAACTTGCACGAGATGTATATCGTACACTTTATGAAAAATGGGACCTACAGACGTTTAAAAATATTTCTTATTCAGAAAATAGACATTCTTTAGCTGTAAAAACACTATTAGATAGATATGAAATATCTGATCCAGTAGAAGATGATGCAACTGGAAAATTTACTATTCCAAACATGCAAACTCTGTATAATGATTTAGTTGAAAAAGGGAATGTTTCTCTTATTAATGCATTGGAAGTAGGGGCAACGATTGAAGATTTAGATATATATGATTTAAATAATTGGTTAGAGAAAACTGATAATGAAGATATTAAGATAGTATATGAAAATCTTTCACGTGGTTCTAGAAACCATATACGTTCATTTATTGGTCAATTAGAATCACGAGATGAAAATTATACAGCACAATATTTATCACAAGATGAAATTGATAAAATTCTTACAAATGATAAAGAAAGAGGTTCTAATAGTAGAAATTCTAATATGAGACGGGGAAATAGGATGAATAATAAGAAGCAAAATTCTTTTAATAAAGGACAAAAATATGAAAAAGGAATTGGAAACAAAATGATGTTTAATTCTTAAAAAGATAATAGTTTAAAAAAATAAAAATCAATAAAAATCACGAGGCGCGCTCTGCGTGCCTCGTGATTTTTTCTTGTTCTTCAAAATAATAACAACTGGTCTTTTCCAAAAGGACATGTGGAAAAAGGGAAAGTTTTTTAGAAACTGCAGAAAGAGAATTATTTGAAGAAACTTGGTTCCGTTGCCAAAAAATTATTAGCGAAAAAACCTTTACCAAGAACTATACAAAAGAATACAATAATGAAATTTTAGATAAAACAGTGCATTTTTTTATTGGTTTTATAGATGAAAAAGAAATCCCTGTTCTCCAGAAAGAAGAAATAAAAGATGCCTGCTGGTGCAATTATGATAAAGTTCTTGAGAGATTAAAATTTAAAGAAGCAAAAGATTTGTTTGGAGAGGTGCTTGATAATTTTTAGCTCGTTTGTTTATATTTTTGTTATTTTTTGTGTATAATTATATAGTTATGGAGTATCAACCTAGAAATAAATCATTTGAATATTATATATCCATAGGTTATAAATATGCTTCTGGTAAAGAAATGAATAAAGATGAACTAATTATTTTAAGAGGTATATCTAATATAGATACATCTATTATAAAGATAGATGATATTTTGGATAATGAAGAGATTAGGAATGGAAATATATGTATACATCTTGTTGATGGGATAGAAGAAACAATTATTAACGCAAAATTAGATGAGATAAATGGAGTTCATTCTATCACTAATTTGATAAAATTAAGGAAATTATTTCCAGAATTTAGTTATGAGATCTTAAAGATATTTAATAATAATTATCTTAGAGGTATTTATGAAGGACAAAAAATAGATAAGGAGTTAGAAAATTTACCTATAAATAAAATAGATTTAAAAACGATTAATTTGTATTTTTCTATGATAACTAAGTTTACTGGCGGACATGTACGTTATGGTTTAGAGATAGGTCAATTACTTGCAGGGAAGTTTCCAGATAAAAATCTCAGTTTGATTGGAGAATTGATTGGAATTAATAGACAGATAATTGATGACTTTAATGATTATTTTAAAATACACCATAATCCATTTGGTGATATTAAAAGAGGAGCAAAGAGATTACCAGAAATATTATTTACAATAGATGGAGGTGATAGAAGTATGGTTTTGAGACTTATTGATGAGAAAAAGTTTGACGATGTCATCAAATTAGTTTTAAGTAAAAAAAATAGAGAAAAGATGTATTTTTATTGTGAAGAAAATATAAAAAAAATAGAGAAAATAGAAAGTAATTTTAATTATAAAGATATTTATATTGATTATAGTTTTATATTAGAGAAAAATGTCTAACACAGAAACCCAAAAAAAAATACAAGAACTTGAAACTGAAATGTATTCGGCGGATTTTTGGCATGACAAAGAACGGGCACAGTTTGTCATCAAGGAAATTGAACGCTTGAAAAAAGAGCTTCTTGGAGACAAAAAATATGATAAAGGGAAAGCTATTATTTCTATTTTTGCCGGTGCTGGTGGCGACGATGCCGAGGACTTTGTGCGAATTCTCTATGAGATGTATCAAAAATTTGCAGACAAGGAAAATTATGAACTTTCACTTCTTGCAGAAAGTCCTAATACCATGAATGGTTATCGTAGTATCTCATTTGAGCTAATAGGAAAGGGCGCCTATGGAAAACTTAAAGGAGAGTCAGGCGTTCACCGCCTAGTGCGAAAATCACCTTTTAATAAACAAGGTAAACGACAAACAAGTTTTGCGCTTGTGGAAGTGCTTCCTGAAATTGAAAAAAATGCATTTGAACTTGATGAATCAGAATTGGAAATTTCCTTTGCTCGTTCCGGTGGAGCAGGCGGACAAAATGTAAACAAACGAGAAACTGCGGTGCGTGTGGTACACCCAAAAACAGGACTTTCTGTTTTTATCTCAGAACAACGCACCCAAGAAAAAAACCGCGCCCGTGCTTTGGAAATTATGCGAGCGAAACTCTACCAAAAACATCTTGCCGATGAAGAAAAAAAGCAAAAAGGACTCACCATATCAGATAAAGTTTCTATCGAGTGGGGTTCTCAAATGCGTTCCTATATCTTTGACCCTTATCAAATGGTAAAAGACCACAAGAAGGAAATAGAAACCTCAAAACTTGATGAAGTGCTTAATGGGAATTTAGATATTTTTATTTCTTAGTGTAAATTTATTTTAAAAATAATTATAAGTTGATTAAAAATTAAATATGAATGTCGTAAGGTCAATTAATTTTATGATTAACATCGATTGTTTAAATAAACTTTCAAAATCATTAAATTTCTTTACAATATATGTTATGAAACAATATAATTCAAAAGAGGTTGAAGCAAAATGGCAAAAATATTGGGAAGATCATAATGTTTATCGCACACCTGATAGAATTAAAGGGAAAGAAAATTATTATACTCTCTCAGAATTTGCTTATCCATCAGGAAATCTTCATGTAGGGCATTGGTATGCTTTTGCCGTGCCGGATATTTATGCGCGCTACAAGAGAATGCAAGGATACAATGTGCTCTATCCTATTGGGTTCGATGCTTTTGGTCTTCCTGCGGAGAATGCAGCCATCAAGCGAAATCTTGACCCAAAAGATTGGACTTATAACAATATGGATTATATGGAACAACAGCTTAAATCTATGGGAGCTTCTTTTGATTGGGAAAGAAAAATTGCAACTTCTGACCCTGAATATTACAAGTGGACTCAATGGATGTTCACACAGTTTTATGAACATGATATTGTAAAACAAATCAACACGAAGACAAATTGGTGTGATTCTTGTAAGACAGTTCTTGCCAACGAACAAGTAGTAGGTGGAAAGTGTGAGCGTTGTGACACTGAAGTTGTGCAAAAAGATATGAAGCAATGGGCTTTTAAGATTACTGATTTTGCCGATGCACTCATTGATGATTTAGATGAACTTGATTGGGATGAATCTATTAAACAAGCACAACGAGAGTGGATTGGACGAAAAGAGGGAAGTGAGATTTCTTTTTCTGTAAAACTTAAACAAGAAGAATTTTATGAAAAAATTCTTATTGCAACTAATAATAAAAGTAAAAAAGAACGAGTTAAAAAACTTTTAGAAAAAGATGAAATAAAAACAACATTATTTTCTCCACAAGAATTAGGTTTGGAAAAAATTGAAACAGAAGAAAATGGAAGCCTTCAAGAAAATGCTCTCAAAAAAGCTATGGCTTACCTTGGAAAGGTTGATTTTCCCGTCATAGCAAATGATACTTCTCTCGTTATAGAGGGTATTGATTTAGATCCTTTGAAAGTAAAAAGAAATGCTCTTCATGAAGAAGATGAATCAAAATTTACTCAGGAGGAAATTTCTAAAAAAATATTAGATTTTTATTTAAATGTTATTAAAGAAAAAGGAGGGGAAATAGATGCTTATTGGCATGAAGCATGGACTATTATATTTCCAGATGGGGAGACAAAAATTTTAGAAGCAAAAAGAGAAGTTACCTTTACTCAAAATATTCATGGTGAAGTTGATCCCTATTTTCCATTAAGGTCTCTCTATTTTTCAAAAGCAACAGGTAAATATCATGCGGAAAGTAATGAAGAAGATTATATAAAAGAAATGGAACCTGTTTCTAAATTATTGAAATCTCTTATTAAAAAAAATACAAAAATAAACATTTTCACTACACGAGCAGATACGCTCTACGGAGTGACTTATGTGGTGCTTGCTCCGGAACATCCTCTTATTCAAGAGCTGAAAGACAATATTGAAAATTGGGATGAAGTAGAAGCTTACATTAAGGAAACTGAGAAAAAATCAGAATTAGATCGACAGCAGAATCGAGAAAAAACTGGGGTAGAATTAAAAGGAATAAGCGTTATCAATCCAGCAAATAATGAAGAAGTTCCTGTATGGATTGCCGATTATGTGCTTGCACATTTTGGAACTGGAGCAGTGATGGCAGTGCCGACCCACGATGAACGAGATGCAGAATTTGCTATAAAATACAATCTTCCTTTTCGTTTTGTAGTGCTTCCAAGTGCAGGAGAACCAGAGAAAGAGCCGGAACTTGTGCTTCATGGTGAAATAGATTTTATACAAAAAGCAGGTGAAGGAAAAACAGGGCAGGAAAAAATTCAGGCAGAATGGAATGCTTTCTATGATTTTCTCAATGAGGTGCATGATGCAGGTGGAATGCTTCCAAAAGAAAAGCAAATTTGTTCAACTCTTAAAGGGAGGCTCATCAACAGCGATCAATTTAGTAGAATGAAGAGTGATGATGTAATTCCACGGATTACTGAATTTGTTGGCGGAAAAATGAAAAAAACTTATCGTCTGCGTGATTGGGGTATTTCTCGTCAGCGTTACTGGGGAACACCAATTCCTATTGTCTATGATCCAGATGGAAATGCTCATTCTATTCCAGAGGAACATCTTCCTTGGTTGCTTCCTGAAGATGTAGATCATACTCCTGACGGGACAGCACCTCTTGCTCGTTCAAAAGAATTACGAGAGCGGACAGAAAAGATTTTTGGAAAAGGATGGACACCAGAAGTAGACACTATGGATACCTTTGTGGATTCCTCTTGGTATTTCTATCGTTATCTTGATACAAAAAATGACAATAAATTTGCTTCAAAAGATATTTTGAAAAACTGGATGCCAGTGGATATGTATTTTGGAGGAGCAGAGCATACTACTATGCACTTACTCTATTCTCGTTTTTGGGTGAAGGCTTTACATAAACTTGGTTTTGTCGAGAAAAATGAGCCATACAAAGGACGACTTAATCGCGGACTCATTCTAGGTCCTGATGGAGCAAAAATGTCAAAATCAAAGGGAAATGTGATTGATCCTGACGAAGTAGTTGCTCATGTTGGTGCTGATGTCGTAAGAATGTATCTTGCTTTCATTGGGCCTTTCAATGAACCAGGAAATTATCCATGGGATCCGAATGGGGTCGTTGGTATGAGAAGATTTATTGAAAGGATATATGCTTTGAGTGACAAGATAGAAGAAGTCTCTTCTGAAAATCTTGTGCGTGCGCTCCATAGAACAATAAAAAAAGTGACAGAAGATGTAGAACGTTTGAAATTAAATACAGCAATTTCTGTCATGATGATTTGGGTGAAATTAGCAGAAAAAGAAAAACTTGGAAAAGAAGAATATCGTAAATTCTTAAAACTCTTTGCAATTTTTGCTCCCCATATGGCGGAAGAAATTTGGCATGAAAATCTCGGCGAAGAAAAATCTATTCATTTGAGCGACTGGCCTATCTATGAAGAAAAATACTTACAAGAAGATAGTATAACACTTCCTATTCAAATAAACGGAAAGGTGCGTGCTCAGTTGGAGATTCTTGCAGATGTAGGAGAGGAAGAAGTGCGAGCGCAAGCGCTCGCAGCCCCAGAAATCCAAAAATGGATTGCAGGAAAAGAAATTAAAAAATTTATTTATATAAAAGGAAGGATTGTG
>CAMZLR010000011.1 GCA_947311725.1 Candidatus Campbelliibacteriota bacterium
AATCAAGCTTTTCTTTAAAATTTCTCAAAGCAAGCTCTCTTGCAAGATTTCTTATGTTGGAATTGCCTGATTTTTGAAATTCGATCAAAGTTTCATAATCAAGCTTTTCTTCTGGAATTGATATAGATATTAGAAATGCTTTTCCGTAGTCTATACTTGCTATTTCCATGAGTTTTTGCAAACCAATTATTGATTTTTTCATAATCTTAGATATTAAATTTTTAAAAAAACTCTAAATATTCAGAGCGAGGTTTTTCCTCTAGTAGTTTCATTTCCATTATAATAAGAGAGAAGAGAGTTGTCAAGTGTTTTTGTATAAATATAATTTCTTTTTTCATATTCATATGTATAATTTAATTTATGAATTTATATAAAAAAATTATCAAACCAATTTTGTTTAAACAAGATCCTGAATATGTGCATAATAGATTTACAAGAATTGGTGTTTTTTTGGGTAATTATCTTTTCTTAAAAAGAATAATAAAATTGTTATTTTATTTTGAAAATAAAAAAAGATTAGGCCAAAATCTTTTTGGAATTGATTTTAAGAACCCGATTGGTCTTTCTGCTGGATTTGATTACAATATTCAATTAACTAAGGTCTTGGGAGATATTGGTTTTGCTTTTATGTCTGGTGGAACTGTTACCTATAACTTTTATGAAGGTAATAAAAAACCAAGACTTGCTAGGCTTCCAAAATCAAAATCCTTATTAGTTAATAAGGGGTTTAAAAGTTTTGGTATAAAAAAAGTTTTAGATAATGTAAGTTTTACATCATATAATTCTGCAAAAGTTGGTATTTCTATTGGGGCCACAAATTCTCCTCTTATTTGTGATCCAGAAGCACAGGTAAAAGATATTTTAAAAAGTTTTAAATACTTAATGCAAAATGAAAAAAAAGATAATTTCTCTTATTTTGAGTTAAATATTTCTTGTCCAAATGTTGCTGGTTCTGGAGTTCTTACAGATCAGGATGTTTTAGATAATTTACTTTCTGAGATAAGAAAAATTATTGGGAAAAAAGTTCTCTTTGTAAAATTTCAAGCAGAAATTGAGTGGGGTGAAGCACGTGAATTGGTAAAAATAATGATTAATCATAATGTAGATGCTATTATTGTTGCTAATTTATTAAAGAAAAAAACAAATTATAATTTTGAAAAAGAAGAGATACAGAAAATCATAGATAATGATTGGAAAGGGAACTTTAGCGGAAAGCCTGTTGAGAAATTTTCTAACGACCTTATTGGGAAAATTTATAAAGAATTTGGAGATAGAATAAAAATAATAGGAGTAGGTGGTATTTTTTCTGCAGAGGATGTTTATTTAAAAATAAAGTTAGGTGCATCTTTAGTTCAACTTATTACAGGAATGATTTTTGAAGGACCACAACTTATAGGAAAAATAAATAAGGATTTAGTTAAATTATTAGAAAAAGATGGATTTGAAAATATATCTGAAGCAGTTGGTAGTTTTTGGGATAATAAAATAAACAGTGAAATAAATATATAAATTAAAAAACACTTTCTTACTAAGAAAATGTTTTTTAATTTAAGCTTTTGATACACGTTCTGAATACTCTCCGGTTTCTGTATTTATTGCAATAATATCGCCTACATTTATAAAAAGTGGAACAGTAAATTTAGCACCTGTCTTTACTGTTACAAGCTTATCTCCACCTGTTGCAGTGTTGCCTTTTACAGATGGAGGAGCTTCTGTTACTTCTAGTTCTATTTTAATAGGTAGTTTCAATCCAATAATTTGTTCTTCATTATTTGAATTAGTATATATAAGAGCTTCTATAGTGTCTCCACTAAGGATATATTTTATTGCATCTCCTACTATATTTCCTTCAAGATAAAATCTGTCAGATTTATCTCCATCACTATGGAACCAATGTTCGTTTCCCTTTGAATAAATATATACTATATTTTTTCTTGATATATCAGCTTCTTCTACCTTATCAGATACATGAAAAGTGTAATCAATGACTTTTCCAGAAACTAAAGATTTTAGTTTAGTTTTGTTTACTGGTTTATTTGCTTGTTTTCTTGAAACCGCAGATGACATTACTTCATATGGTTCATCATTTACTATTATATATTTTCTTTTATCAATTTCATTATAGTTTAACATATGGTAAATTATAATGGATTTTTTATAAAAAAAAAGCCAGCACCCCGTAATTTTGCTGTTTATGATAGATTAGTCGTGGGCTGGCTAAGGCTGGTTTATTTATTTTTTTTGAACATAATATTGTTTCCGGACCGGCCAGATTTAATTTTTGCATATTTTTATTATTAAATATGTATTTATATATACACGAATTAGTTTTTTTGTCAAGAATTCATTCTGAGTTATTCACAACTTTTAAACAATGTCAATTACTCTCAATCTTAATTCATGTTTTCCTCGGAATACAGAATATTCTAAGTTAGCTATAATATTACAAATGTTATTTTTTTTCAGTTTTTTAAAATCACTTGGTATCTTAAAAAAAGATATTCCTCTTATGGTTTTTCCTAGTGAATTTTTAAAAAATATCTCAAGATGATTTTTATCTTTTCCAAATGTCCCAACTTTATCAATTAAAACATTTTTAAAAATAAATAATGGTTTTTCATTTCCAATACCAAAAGGAGCAAGTTTACGTATTTCATTATAATTTTCAATAGATACATCATCAATAGATAATTCCATATCTATTTCTATATTTTCTTTTTTTATATCACTGTATTTCTTTTTGATTTTTAAAAAAGCTTTTACTAATTTTTTTTCAAGTTTATCAGAATAACTTATATCACATGAAAAACCTCCTGCTTCTGAATGTCCACCAAAGTTTATAAATGTATCATTTTCTGTTTCTGACATTATTTCAACAAGGTTAATTTTATTTATTGAACGACATGAGCCTTTTATAATGTTATTTTCTTTTGACCATATAAAAACAGGTAACTTGTATTTTTCCACTAATTTTGATGCAACTAACCCAAGCACTCCAATATTCCATTTATCATCTCCAATAACAATAATATCTTTAATTTCTTTTTGCGAAAGTTTTTTAATTGCTTGATCTGTTATTTTTTTTGTTAGCTCTTTTCTTTTATTATTTAAGTATATTATATTTTCTATAGCTAATTGAGGCGATTTGTTATCTTTTCTTATAAATAATTCTAAGGCTTCTTTTGGATGACTCATACGTGAAGCAGCATTTATTTTTGGAGTTATTCCAAAAGCAATATCTTCTTCTGTAATATATTGTGGATGGATATCAGAATTTTGTATTAAATTTTTTAATCCTAAATTTGAGTTAATCCCATTTTGATTTATTTTTTTAATAACTTTCATTCCAAAATATGCAAAAAGTCTATTTTCATTTACTAGTGGAACCATGTCAGATATAGTTGCTATCCCAACCATGTCTAGAAGCCATTTTTCCCAATTTTTGTCTATATTAAATTCTTTTCCATATCTTTTTATGAATGCTTGAATAAACTTAAAAATAACTCCTGCTCCACAAATCATTTTATCTGGATAATTACATATTTCTTTTTTTGGATTGATTATTGAATATGCTTTTGGTAATCTTTCTTTATTGTTTTTATTTTTTAATGGAAGGTGATGATCTGTAATTATTAAATCAACATTATTTGATTTACACCATTTTCCAGCATCATATTCGGTTATTCCAAGATCAATACTTATTATTAATTTTGTATTATTTTTTTTTATCTCTTTCAGTGATTCTATATTAATACCATAACCTTCTTTTTGTCTGTGTGGTATATATACATCATAATTTTCATATGAGATTTTATTAAATAGTTTTGATAAAATACTAGCTCCAGGAATACCATCAGCGTCATAATCTGCATAAATAGTTATTTTTTTGTTTTCTCTTATTGCTTCATAGAATTTTTTTATAGATTTTTCCATATCATCTAGTAAAAACGGATTATAATTATCTTCCCACTTAGGATTAAGAAATTTTTCTGCTTCTGATATTGATTTAATTTTTTTATTAAATAGAAGTTGAGAGGTCATTTTAGGGTATTTTCCTAGAAATTTGTTATTTCTTGGCATTTTTTTTGATATAGAATAATCTTTCATTTTAATATTATAACATAATGAGAAGTTTGCTTATTTAGTTGTTTGTGGTATCATTTAAATGAATTATTTGTTAACAATTTAAAAAGATAAAAAGATGGATATTTTAAGAAATTACAGAACTATTGAAATTCAAAAAAGATTGGAGAAGATGAAAAAAATTGATTATTTTATTAATAATGAAAAAAATAAGGTATGGTTAAAGAACATTATTTGTAATAGTATATCTGATCTAAATAAGAGATATTTTGGAGAAGATGATATTCTGGACGTTTTAAAATTAGATATGATTAATGCAAAATCATATTTAAGTGGATTAAAGCAAGAAAGTATTGCCATTGAAATTTTCAATGAGCATAATGTTCTAAATTTCATTGTAGAATTTAATAGTTTTGACATTAATAAGTCTCTACCAGAGAGAATGAAGGTATTTTTTGTTGATCACCCTCTACTTTCGGATATTCTTTTGTCATATAAGATTGCAAGAGGTAATTTTAATAAGAATATAAAGGATGCTGAGAAGTTATATAGCACAGCATTAAATCAACTCAAAAAAGGGGATAAGATTTTTTATCTCAAGAAAGCCTTGAAAGTTTCCCCATTGGGGTCACTAATAAGTATTAGAATTTTACAATCTCTAATTCTGATAAAAAGTGGAGAGAATCTAGGAAAGATTGAAGATAAAAAACCTATTTTAAAATAAAATTTCAGATAAAAAACACAATAGCTATTTTTTAGTTAATGTGTTTTTTTTATTTGTGGTGATATAATCTATATATGTCAGAAAAAAATATTTTTAAAAGTATAATTGATGGAGAAATTCCAGCTTACAAAGTTTACGAAGATGAACATTTTCTTGCTTTTTTAGATATTTTCCCAAGGGCTCCTGGTCACACATTAGTAATCCCGAAAAATGAAACTCGTTGGGTTTGGGATGTAGATAAATATTTTGAATATATGGATTTGGTTCGTAAAATTGCTAAAGTACAACAAAAAGTATTTAATACAGAGATGATACGTATGGAAGTATATGGTGAAGAAGTACCATATGCACATGTAAAAATATGGCCAGAAATCTCAAAAGATGGAACAGAAAAAGATTTTGATAATATTCAGAATAAACTTATAAAGTATTTATCTTAAAAGCTAATAATTTTGTGTTAGTATATAGATGTGTTTAAGAAAAAATTTCTTATTTATATTTTTTCGTTTTTAGGTGGTGTATTATTCCACTCTATTTTTTTAACTGTTACTATAGATAATATTTTTTTACTATTTACATTAGTCTTATCTATTTTTTTATTTTTATTTGGAAATAAAATAACTAAGATTATAATAATATCCTTTATATTTTTTATATTAGGTTTTTTAAGATTTGATATGTCTATCAATAGACATCAAAAACATGTATTAGATTTTTTTTCTAAAGAAAAAATTGAAGTTGTATTAGAAGGTAAAATTATAAAAAAGCCATTGAATTTAGATTCATCAGAAAATTTAGTTGTAAATGTAGATAAGATTTTTTTTGAAGATAGGTCAGAAAAATTAGATACTAAAATATCTCTTAAGGTTTTTGACTATAAAGAATATAAGTATGGTCAAATAATACGTTTTAAGTTTATTCCGCAAATCCCAGAAAGTTTTGATTCTGATAATGGCAGAATATTTGATTATGAACATTTTTTAGAGAAAGATCATATTTATTATGTAGGAAAATCTTATGCTATTAAGATAATAGAAGAAGGGAAAGGTTCGATTTTTTCTATACTTTATAATATAAAAGATAATTTATTATCTAAGATATATCATTATATACCTAAGCCTGAGTCATCATTACTTGCGGGGGTACTTCTTGGTGAAAAAACAGCTCTTGGAGATAAGTTAGAGGATAATTTTAGGACTACAGGGTTGATGCATATTGTTGTATTATCTGGATACAATGTATCTATTGTCATAATGGCTGTAATGATAATTTTAGGATTTTTACCCTTATATACAAGATCTATTATAGCTGTTTTAGGGATTATAGTATTTGCACTGCTTGTTGGAGCTGGCCCTACTGTAATACGTGCATCAATAATGGCTTTATTTATTATTTTGTCGAAGATAATTGGCAGGACTTATGTTGTAGAAAAAGCATTATTATTTGCAGGTATTTTAATGGTTTTATATAATCCATGGGTTTTATATTTTGACATATCATTCCAATTTTCTTTTTTGGCAACATATGGTCTGATTGTAATTATGCCTATACTAGAAGACAAACTTAAATTTATTCCAAAAATATTTGCGTTTAGAGATTCTGCTTCTGCTAGTATATCTGCACAAATTATGGTTGTTCCGTTAATATTGTATTATATTGGCGATTTTTCTGTAATATCTATTATTGCTAATATGTTAGTTTTATTTATTGTCCCAATAACGATGATGCTTGGATTTATTACGGCTATTTTTGGATTTTTCTTACCAACAATAGCATCTATAATTTCAATTCCAACTACTCTTTCTTTAAAATATATTTTGGTAGTTGTAGATTTTTTGTCTAATATACCTTTTGCCAAATTTGATGTGCCAAGGTTCTCATTTATTTGGATTTTAATTTATTATATAATCTTATTTATTTTAATTTATAAAAAAAACAATAAAGAAATTGTGTAATTTATTTTAATAAAAAACCAAATCATATTATTTAATGATTTGGATTAGTTTAATTAAGGAAAATAAATATACACTATTTTAATAGTGGAAGACCTGCGTGTCTTATTCTACGCAGAATAATCTTTTCGATGGATCTCAGTTTTTCACCATATACATTTAATTACAAGTCTCTTAAACTCGTCTAATTTATTTTCCTTAATTAAACTAATTTTAGTATATACTATATAAAACATTTGTCAAGTTATTTCTAATATTATATTAATTTATGTTATAATAACTCAATGAGTAATAGAAAAAATATAATGGTTCTAGCTGGCCCATCTGGTGTTGGAAAATCAACGTTAGCTAAATTTTTGGTTGATAATTATAAGCAATTTTTATTTTCCGTATCTTCTACTACACGAAAAATGAGAGATAATGATGTTGATGGGGTAAATTATTATTTTTTATCTGGAAAAGAATTTAAAAAAAATATAGATATTGGAAATTTTATTGAATATGAGGAGGTTTATCCAGGTGTTTTTTATGGTACGTTGAAATCTGAAATAAATAAAATAATTAAGTCTGGTAAGTATACTGTTTTAGATATAGATGTACTAGGGGCGCTTAATATAAAAAAAATATATGGTGATAGTGTATATATGGTTTTTGTTAAAGCAGAGTCAGTAGATTCACTTAAAGATAGACTTAAAAAAAGGAATTCAGAGACTAAAGACCAGCTAGAAACTCGTATTGATAGGTTTAAAAAAGAATTGGAATTAGAAAAATTGTTTGATGAGACTATTATAAATGAGACAGGGAAATTAGATTATTCAAAAGAACAAATATCTAATATTGTTAATTCTCATTTTATTTAATATATTAGATTAAAATTAGTAATTTAAATTTTAAACGTAGCCATATATATGTAATAATATAATGTATGTATTTTAAAAAACATCTACAAGAACATATATTATTTTGGGTTATTATTGTAGTTGGCCTATCTTCTATTTTTTTATTTTTTAGTGAGATTAGTTTAAATAGGGAGGCAAAGATTATTTTTTTGGATGTCGGGCAAGGTGATGCCATTTTGATTATTGCACCAAATGGTAGACAGGTTTTAATTGACTCAGGGAAGTATTCTGATATATCAACAAAAATAGCAAAATATATGCCGATATCAGATAGATCACTTGATATTATAGTAGCTACACATCCAGATATAGATCATATCTCTGGTTTCAACTCTATCTTGGATGAATATAGTGTAGATTACTTTATACATTCGGGATTACTTGCTGGGGCTCCAGCATATAGAAGCATTGCTAATAAAGTTCGTAATAGCAATATAATAGTAAAGACAGCTGTTTCTGGAGAAAAAATATTTTTAGACAATGATATGTATCTTGAGATACTCTCACCATATCTTAATCAAAAAATAGAAAATCCAAATGATCAATCTGTAGTTATAAAATTGATATATGGAGACACTTCGGTGTTATTAACAGGAGATGCTTCAAAATTAATTGAAAGAAATCTTATTTCAATGTATGGTAGTTTTCTAGATTCAGATATATTGAAACTTGGGCACCATGGATCTAAGACTTCATCTGATAATTCTTTCACAGAAAAAGTAAATCCTGAATATGGTATAATTTCAGCTGGTTGTAATAATAAATATGGACATCCAAACGTAGAGGTTTTAAGGGTATTAGATAATAATCATATAAAAGAATTATCTACATGTGATAATGGTGATATTATATTCAAATATAAAGACGGTGTTTGGTTTTTTGATAAATAGACTTGACATTACTATATGATTAGTATATACTATAAATATAATTATTAAGTTTTAATTTTTAAATATATCGTATATAATATATGTATATATTATAAAAAATATTATGAAAGTAAATTTTGAAAAAGTAATTGGTGAAAGTATAGCTGAACAATCTGTTCCAGATGGAAGCTCGGGTTATGAAGACGAAAATACAAATGGGGTAGGTATTTATGGTGGTGTAGGTACTTTTGGTATTAAGTCTCTGAAAAAAGGAGTGGATAGAGGTGGACTAAAAAAAGACCTAATAGAAAAACAGAATAAACTCAATAAATCTTTAGATAAAAAAATATTTGAGTATAAAAACCTTATTGAGAATCAGATTCGTAATCTTAATAGTGAAGAGATGATTGACATTATCAATATACAATTATTATCATATAATGATGGTATAGATTTGGCATTAGAAGAACTTAAAAAAGATGTAGATTTTTTTGATGAAGTATTTCCTGACGGGTATGAGACAGGTGGTTCTATACCAGAAGATGTATCCTATGATAATAATGTAGATGGAATTGATGGCACGAATATTCCTATTCGTTATATTCGTAATATATTTAGGGAATTTGATGAGAAAATATCTTTTTTAAAAAAAATGAAGAAAGAAATTGAAGAGACACTAGATAATCTTTCTATAAAAGATAATGGGGATGGACTAGAAGTGGCTCAGACAGATAAAAAAATTGCTTAATTCTTATTTACTATTATAAAATAAAAAACACAAAATTTGTGTTTTTTATTTTATAATTCCAGCATCTTTGAGTGTCTTGTATGCTCCATTCTTTTTTATATTTCTTATTGCTTCTGTTGATATTTTCATCACAAAAGTTTTATCAAGCTCTGGGATATATATTTTCTTTTTTTGTAAGTTTGGAAAACGTCTTCGTTTACCTGTAGGATTGAATTCTGTAGCACGTGTTCTATTACTGTATCCACCACCAACTTGTGAACTTTTTTTTGTTATTGGACAAATTCTTGACATAATACTTTTTCTTGTGAGATAAATACATCTCATTTGTAATAATGAGATAGTATCATATACTCTATATTATGCAAATAGAAAGTATAATTTTTATAGTTATTTTAATAATGTCTGTTATTGTTCATGAGTTGGCTCATGGTTATGCAGCTGATACTATGGGAGACCCAACTCCGAGGCTTTCTGGAAGACTTACATTAAACCCTATAGCTCATTTAGATTGGTTTGGTTCTATTCTTTTGCCTGTTTTTTTAGTAATAACTGGCTCTCCGTTTTTAGTAGGGTGGGCGAAACCTGTTCCGTTTAATCCATATAATTTGCGTAATAAAAAATGGGGTGGAGCAATTGTTGCTGTTGCTGGACCATTATCTAATATAGGATTAGCTGTTATTTTTTCTGTTATATTAAAATTTGTTACTGTATCAGCCTTTATGTATTCGTTTATGAGTGGAATAGTAATTATAAACATTGCTCTTGCTATATTTAATTTAGTTCCAATTCCACCTCTAGATGGACATCACATTCTATATGCTATTTTAGGAAATCATGCTTATAAAGTAAAGATTTTTTTACAAAGGTATTCTATTATTATCTTGATTATATTTATAATGTATGGTTGGAAGTTCATTAGCCCTATTATTTCTTGGTTATATGGCTTGTTGCTTTTTTAAAAAATAGAAAATTTTTTGAGGATAATAGTAAGAGAATATGATAAGAATTATAAAATAATAAAAGTGGCGCGAGCTTTGCTCGCGCCACTTTTATTACCTAAAACACACTAAAATATATGGTTTTTTTTGATTATTTTTATGTTTTTTAATTTGAAGTATGTGGTATCATAAATACGTGATTAATTATGAATTGATAAAAAAATATTTAGACAATCAAAAAATAAAAGTTGTAGAATTTTATGATTTTGATAAAAGAAAAGTAAAATATTCTGAAAAGGTTAAAGGTTGGAAAATTGACAAATTTAGGGGCGATGAAGAAATTGTCAGAGCTTTTGTCCTTGCAAAACTTGTAAATGAACTAGGATATAAACCATAAAACATTGAACTTGAAAAGCAATATGATATTGGAAGACCAAAAGTAAATAAGCCAAGAATTGATATTATTGTAAGGGACGATAAAGGCGATGCTTTTCTTTATATTGAACTAAAAAGTACACAAGATTATGAAAAGGACAAAGATGAAGTAATTGAAAAACAGCTTTTTAATCTTGCCTCGCAAGAAAAAGGACAAGGCAATAATGTAAAATATCTTGTTCTTTATACCTTTGAAATTATTGAAAAAGAAATAAGAGACAAATGTATTTTAATTGATTATGAAAAATTTACTTCTTTTGATTCTTGGAAAGAAATAAGAGATTTTGCTGATGAACTTCCAGAAAGATACGGGAAAGCACAAAAAGAACCATTTATTAAAGGCGGAAAAAAAGACTTAGAAACTAATTTTTCACATGATCAATTAGACAGTTTAAGAAAAAATTTACACAATGTTTTATGGGGTGGCGGAGGAACTGATGACAACGATGTTTTTTCTTCACTTGTAAATATTATCTTGGCAAAAATTCAAGATGAGAGTGAAAAAAAGAAAGGTGAGAAATACGATTTTCAAATATTTTCATTTAAAGATGGAGAAAGTTTTGAAACCAATGAACAACTTTTTGAAAGAATTAATAAACTGTATAGGAGAGCCTTAAAACAAAGACTTAATCTTGTTGATGAAAACAAACTTAAAAAATCGTTTGTAATTGATGAAAATAAATTTTCATTAAATAAACTTAAATATACTGTTGCCGAACTAGAAAGATTAAGTTTTGTTGATGGAAAAAATAGTTTTGATGGAAAAGATATTTTAGGAGACTTCTTTGAAGGAATTATCAGAACAGGATTTAAACAATCAAAAGGTCAATTTTTTACACATATAAATATTGTTAGATTTTTACTTTGGGGATTACAACTAGATAAACTTGCAATTGAAAGAGTAAATAAGGATTTAGAAATCCCCTATTTAATTGATCCAAGTGCGGGTAGTGGAACTTTCCTTATTGAATATATGAAGTTTATTACCGAAAATCTGAAAAGGAGATTCAAAGATAAACTAGATGAAACAAGAGATGTTGAAGATAATTTTCACCAATGGTTTATGCCAGATCATAGAGAAAATAAATGGGCTTCAAAATTTATTTATGGTTCTGAAATAAACTTTAATCTTGGAACAGCTACAAAAGTAAATATGATTTTACATGGTGATGGCTCTACAAATATTTTTGTAAAAGATGGTTTATTGCCATTTAGCTTTTACAATAAAGAAACCGCACCAAATGCATTAAAAACATCAGAAATTGATAAAGTTTATTTTGATAAAGAAGTAAATAATCAATTTGATGTAATTATTACAAATCCGCCTTTTAGTGTTGATTTAGACAATGAAACAAAAAAGAATGTAAAAAAAGAGTTTTTATTTGGTGGAAAAAAGAATTCTGAAAACTTATTTATTGAAAGATATTACCAATTATTAAAACCCAAAGGACGTTTTGGAATAGTTTTACCTGAAAGTGTCTTTGACACAACAGAAAATAAATATGTAAGACTGTTTGTTTACAAATATTTTAATGTAAAAGCCGTTGTTTCATTACCTCAAGTAACTTTTGAACCTTTTACTTCTACAAAAACAAGTTTACTTTTTGCTCAAAAGAAAACTAAATCAGAGATTGAAGAATGGAATACAATATGGACTAAATATTCTAACGAGTGGAGTACTCTAAAAACGAGATGTGAAAATCTTATAAAAGTTTATTTGGAAGATAAAGACCGTAAAAAATTACCTTCTATTAAAAATCTAACGGAAACAGAAGAAAAAGAAATTTTAGCAAGAATGTTAAAAGATTATTTTGAAGAAGAAGACAAAAAACTTTCTTCAAAAGAGTTAGTTCTAAAATATCAAGATGAACTTATTGGAAAAGGCGGACTTTGTAAATATGATAATGACACCAAAGATATTTTTGGTTTTGTAAATACTTGGTGGGTTTTTGGAGAAGTTGCAAAAGAGTTAAATTATAAAATCTTTATGGCAGAAGTTGAAAATGTAGGATACAAAAGAACAAAAAGAGGAGAAAAACCAATGCCAAATGAACTTTATCGTGTAAATGATAAAGGCGAGGTTTTGGTCGATGACGGAATACAAGAAACAGCTTTAGACTTTTTAAGAGATATAAAATGGGATTAAAAACTTTTACAATTGATTTTGCGGAAGTCTCAAAGGAGAACTCAAATAGATTTGATGTTAATTTTATTGACTTTAACAAAACAGAAAAACATAGCACTTATTCTTTTAGTGATTTTTTTGATATTCAAAAATTTGAAAAAAAAGATAGATCATCATTACTAGATGATTTAGATGAAGATTTTTATTACGCAGAAATAGGAAATGCTACAAAACAAGGCGATGTTATACCAGAAAAATTAAATCTTGATAATAGAAACGAACTTGTTGCAGACTATTTTAAAAAAATTGACAAAGGAGATATTCAGAAAGTAGAAATTGGGAATATTCTACTTGCAAAAGTAAGACCAAATTTAAAAAAATATATTCTCATAGATGATGAAAAAGAAAAATATTTCTATACAACTGCTTTCATAAATTTAAAACCTAAAAAACTTGGTAAGATTCTTTATTACTTACTTAGAACCGTTTTCTATAATAATTTAATGGCAATTGCAAGACAAGGAAAAGGGTATCCAACATTAAAAGAAGATGATCTTTTTACTTTAAGATTTGATAAAAAAGTAATTGATAGCCTTGAGAGTAAGCAAGATAAAATTGTTTCTCAAATAGAGCCAATTGAAAAGAAAATCAAAGAATTAAAATCTAAAATCAAAGAACCGCAAGAAATAATAAATAAAGTTTTTGCAAGAGAGTTTGGATTTGATGAAAATTTGTATAATGAATTTGGGAAAGGAATGACAGCAGGAACTCAGATAGCTGAGAATAAAAAATTAAGAGTCTTTAAAACTGATTTTTACAATTTTTCAAGAAGTAGTATTTTAAGATGTTCAACAAGATTTCATAATATCCCTACTAGAAGTTTGATGAACTTTTTAGATAAGATAAAAACCTTATATGTAAAAGATATTATATTAGAACCTATTCATCGTGGTGCAAGTCCAAAATATAATCCAGATGGTGAAATACCTGTTGTAAAAACAGGTCATTTAAAAAATGGTCATATTGAAATTTCACAAGAAGAATTTGTTGATTATGATTTTTATAATTCATCAACAAGATCTCAAGTAAAACAAGGAGATATTTTAATTGCTTCTACTGGAAAAGTTTCACTTGGTAAAATAGATTTATTAGAAGAAGAACAAGATTTAGTCGCAGATGGTCATGTTTCTATTGTAAGGATTGATGATAAAAAATATTCTCCGCAATTTTTTACTTATTTTTTTAGAAGTATTTTAGGATATTTTCAAATAGAAAGAGATTTTACAGGTGCAACAAATCAAATAGAACTTTATGCAAATCAAATTTCAAATTTCCAAATTCCAGATATTTCTTTAAAAGAACAACAAAGAATTGTTAATGAAATAAAAAAAGAATTAGACAATCAAGAAGAATATAAAACAAAAATTGCCAGTGAAAGAAATAAGATTGATGAAATTATTGAAAAAGCAATTAAGTAATTTTTTTCTTGCAAATTAAAAGAAATATAGTAATGTGTTTATTATCTCATGTGTTTGTATACAAACACATTTTTTGAGAAAAAATTATTATATGGCAAGAATTAATCAATTAATAAAAAAAGGACGAAAAAAAGTTACAACAAAGCCAAAGGCTGTTGCATTAAGAAGAGGTTTTAATTCTCTGAAGAATAGACCTACTAGATATCCGTCTCCATTTAAAAGGGGTGTTTGTACTAAGGTTACGACAATGACTCCAAAAAAGCCAAACTCAGCTTTACGAAAGATTGCTCGTGTGCGATTGACTAATGGAATGGAGGTGACAGCTTATATTCCTGGAATGGGACATGCTCTGCAAGAACACTCTGTTGTTCTTTTAAGAGGAGGTCGTGTAAAGGATTTGATTGGAGTTAGATACACTGTTGTAAGAGGTGTTTTAGATGCTACTGGGGTTGATGGACGAAAGAAATCTCGTTCTCGATATGGAGCAAAAAAACCTAAAGAATAAATAAAAATATATTATGAGAAGACCAGTAAAAAATAGACGAGCTCCTGTAGCCGAAGAAAAATTTGGCTCAGTGGATTTAGCTCGATTTATCAATTACATTATGCTTGATGGTAAAAAAGAAACCGCACGAAAAATTGTTTATGGAGCTATGGATATCATTAAAGAAAAAGTAAAAGATAAAGAAGCATTAGAAGTTTTTGAAGCAGCGTTAAAAAACGCAGGTCCCGTTACCGAAGTTCGCTCACGGCGTGTCGGTGGAGCTAACTACCAAGTTCCGGTAGAAGTACGACCAGCACGACAAAAACAACTCGCTATGCGATGGATTATTAACAGTGCGCGAAGTAAAAAAGGTAAAGATATGAAGTTCTTTCTTGCCGATGAATTGATTCTCGCAGCAAACAACGAAGGGGAGGCAGTGAAGAAAAAAGAAAACGTTCACAAAATGGCAGCGGCTAATAAGGCTTTTGCTCACTTCGCTTGGTAAAACTTATGTTTTTAAAAATACAAAATATCTAGTATATTTTGTATTTTTTTATATTTCTATTTTTTAAAATATTTGCTATACTTTATAATGACGCAGGAATAATTTCTGCGTCATTAATTATACATTTAATATATGAAATTGTTACGTAGAATTTCATATGTATTTAAAAAAAATGATTGAACCGAAAGAATACTTAGAATATATAGTAAAAGGATTAGTAGAGAATCCAGATGATGTAAAAGTTGTAAGAACTGTTGATGAGATGGGGGTGCTTTTGACCTTATCTGTTAACCCATCTGATATGGGACAAGTAATTGGAAGACAAGGGGCTACTGCAAAAGCTATGAGAACTTTAATTCGTGTATGTGGTATGAAAAATCAAGAACGAGTTAATGTAAAGATTGATGAACCAGATAAGGAAACAGAAGCTTCTGAACCAATCGCAGAGTCTGCAGAATAAAAAAGAAAGTTAAACTTTCTTTTTTTTGTTTTGTATTTATCTTTCTGTTATAATTTTGTTTATATGAAAAAAGATACACTTGTATTTATAGGTAGTTCTGGTTCTGGAAAAGGGACACAGATATTACTTTTAAAAGATTATATAAAAAATAAATATCCAGATACGAATATTATTCATTATGATTCAGGAGCAAACTTTAGGTCATTTGTTGAAAGAGATGGTTACACAAGTCAACAAATGAGAAATATTTTAGGGCATGGAGAATTAGCACCAGATTTTATTACAAGTTGGCTTTTAGTAAATGAATTAGTTACTAAGTTAACACCAGAAAAGATGCTTATACTTGATGGATTTCCAAGGACTATAAGCCAGGCATTAATGTTCGATTCTGCTGTTCAGTATTATAAATTGAAAAGCGTAAGGATTATTAATATAGAAGTGTCTCATGAGGAAGTTCGTAACCGTATGATTAAAAGAGACAGAGATGATGATAAAGATAAAGAAATAATAGAAAAGAGATTAAGTTGGTATAGACATAATGTCGTACCTGTTGTCGAACATTTTAGGGGGAAAGATAAATATGAAGTTATAGATATAAATGGAGAGCAGTCTCCTGATAATGTATTTAAAGAAATTATTAATAAACTCAATTATTAAAATATTTTTTAACGATTATGATAAACAAATTTAAAGATACAATAGTTGTTTCTATAGGTGGTTCATTATTGGTTCCAGATGGTATTGATATTAATTTTATTAATAAATTAAAAGAGATAATAACTAGTTTAGTAGAAGACAATTATCAGGTTGCATTAGTTATAGGTGGGGGAAAGACAGCTAGAAAATATCAAGATGTTGCTAGTAGGTTTAGTAATGTTAAACATATTGATTTAGATTGGATTGGTATAAAAGCAATTAGACTTAATTGTGAGTTAATCTTACGTATTTTTTCTGATTTAAATATACATAAAAATGTAATTGAGAGTTGGGATGAAGCAAAAAACATAAAAGAGAATATTATTGTTATAGGGGCTTTTGAACCTGGATGTTCATCTGATAAAGATGCAGTTGAATTATCAATAATACTTAATGGAAAAAGTGTTATTAATTTATCAAATATTTCACATGTTTATGATTCTGATCCAAATAAAAATACTAATGCTAAAAAGATATATAATATATCATGGGATGATTATCTAGGTTTGATACCAGATAAATGGTCACCAGGCTTATCATCTCCATTTGATCCAATTGCATCTCGTAAAGCCAAAGATAATGGAATAAGTGTTATAGTTATCGGTGCTTCTTTAGAAAATTTTAAAAATTATTTAAATAGCAGTAATTTTGAAGGAACAACGATTTCTTAATAGAAATACAATTAATATTGTATTTTTTATGTTATTATTTAACTTAGTGTTAAATATTGATCTAAAAAAATATGGATGGAATAATTCTTTTTCTAAAGAAAAAGAAAAATCTCTGAATAATAGTTTAGTACATGGTCGTGTAATATCTGTACATAAGTCTAAATACGAAGTTATAACAAGTGAAGGTATATTTTTTTGTGAAATTTTAGGAAATATTCAATTTCAAAAAGATCCACTATTAAAACCAGCAGTTGGTGATTGGGTTTTATTAAAAAAAGATAATAATGTTTTTATTATATATGAAATTTTAAAAAGGAAATCTATAATCAAACGACAGAAAGAAAACGATAGATTTCCAAAACCAATTGCTGCAAATGTTGATATAGCCGTAATTATTCAATCTGTCGTGCAAGATTTTAATATAAATAGATTGAATAGAATATTGACTCATGTAAATGATGCTAATATAAAGCCAATTATTATTTTTAATAAAATTGATTTAGTATCAAATAGATATATTTCTGATATAAAAGAAGAATTAATGAACATAGCTTCTGATATAAAAAAATTTTTTATATCAGTTAAGACCGGGCTTGGAATTGTATCTTTTAAAAAAGAATTAATTTCTGGGAAGACTATCATATTAATAGGTTCATCAGGTGTTGGAAAAAGTTCATTAGTAAATCTTTTCATAGATAGAGATTTACAAAATACTAATGAAATAATTAAAAAAACAGGGAAAGGAAGACATACGACAACATCAAGGCGACTTATAATGCTAGATAATGGGGCATTAGTTATAGATACACCTGGAACGCGTGAATTTGGTATATCTATAGATGATATTATTACAAGGTAGAGAACACGTTATTTGTGTGTTACAATATAAGATATGATAAATGAATTTCATGGTGAATATAGATGGCTTTCTAATTTTTGGCCTATACCAATTAAGTATAATGGGTTGACTTTTCCAAGTGTTGAAAATGCATATATGTCTAGGAAAAATAACTCTGACATATGGGTAGATTTTTGTGCTAATGAAAAAGACGTAAAAAAAGTAAATAAATTAAGTAGGGAGATTAAATTAGTTTCTAATTGGGATGAAATAAAGGTTGATATTATGGAGGAACTTATTCGTATAAAATTTAAGGATGAAGAATTAAAAAATAAATTACTAGATACTGGAGAGATATTAATACAAGAAGGTAATGATTGGGGTGATACTTTTTGGGGTATAGATTTAGATACTGGAAACGGTAAAAATATCCTTGGTAAAATTATAATGAAAATTCGTGATGAAATAATGATATATGAAAAATAAAAGGAAGGTATTAAAAATTGATTTTGGTGATGGAAATTTACCAAAACAAGAATTTCAAAATCATGAAAAGATTATTATAGATAGACGTTCAGTTTATTCTGTATCAATAGGTACAGTTAAAGATCGCGATCAGATTAAAGATTTTATTAACAAGACAAAGAATATAAAAAATCATAACAAAGCGACTCATCATACATGGGCTGTGAGAATTGAAAATAATGGTGTTATCTATGAATCTAAGAATGACGGTGGTGAGATTGGAGCTGGAAAAGTTATATTACATATATTACAAAAAAAGGATATGATAAACACAATTGTATGTGTTACTCGTTGGTATGGTGGAATAAAGCTTGAGGCAGATAGATTTAAACATGTACAAGATGCTACTATATTTGCTATTGAACAATAAAAAAGATTTAATTTTTTTCTGTTACTAGTATACTTAGATTATGAATATACATTTAGCGACAGATCATGCTGGTTTTGAAATGAAAGAGTTTTTGATGGAGGCATTACTTGAATTAGGGCATGATATAGTAGATCATGGGGCATTTGAATATGATGAGGTCGATGATTATCCTGATTACGTTAAGCTCGCCGTCTCAGAGGTGTCAATTGATCCAGAAAACAGTAGAGCTATAATTTTTGGAGGATCAGGGCAAGGAGAAGCAATTACAGCTAATCGTTTTCCAAATGTACGGGCTATTACTTATTACAGTTTTAATCCTGAAATAATAAAGTTATCACGTGAACATAATGATTCCAATGTAATTTCTATAGGAGCTCGTTTTTTATCAAATGAAGAAATGTTAGAATCAGTTTTGTTTTGGCTAGAGATTGATTTTGATGAGGGGCGCCATTTGCGAAGAATAGAAAAGATAGAATCAGATACATATATACCAAGTGACTAATATATTTAGTTTTCATTAAGAATTATGAATAAAGAAATAATACCCGCATGTATGCCAAAAGAATTTGATGAGATAGCTGATGTTGCAAGATCAGTTGTATCTTATGTTGAAACAATTCAAATAGATATTATGGATGGGAAATATGTTCCAGAGCAAACATGGCCTTTCTTATATAAAAATGATTATCATATAAATAATTTAATAAAAGAAAGTGAAGGCTTTCCATTATGGGATAAAATAAATTATGAGCTAGATTTAATGGTAGAAAGACCAGAATTAAACCTTGATACATGGCTTAATATTGGAGCTTTTCGCATAATTTTTCACTATCAATCTGTTTTAGATTGGAAATTAATAGAAGAAATAGATCAAGTAAATAGAAATTTTATTGAAATTGGTATTGCTATAACTATACATGATAATTTAGAAGAAATTTTTCCATTGATTGAAAATCATATTGTCGATTTTGTACAAGTCATGGGTATTTCTAATATTGGTTATATGGGTGAGCCTTTTGATAATAGATCTATAGATATCATAAGAGAATTACGTGATAGATATTCTAATTTGACTATATCTATAGATGGTGGTGTTTCAAAAGAAACAATACCTTTATTGCGTGATAGTGGTGTTACTAGATTTGTATCTGGTTCAGGTATTTTTTTAAATGGTATGGTAATGGAAAATATAGAAAATTTCAAAAATATTATAAATGAATAACTTTTAATATAAATATATACTGTGGATAACTTAATAATATTTATTGACATATTTTCTTTAATTTGCTATTATATTAATATATTTCCACGTTCAGTGGATTTTTTAAATG
>CAMZLR010000012.1 GCA_947311725.1 Candidatus Campbelliibacteriota bacterium
TCTCTATTTGGGGTTTAATTAGAACACTTTTTGTTCCATGGAGACGTGATGAATATAATAGCGAACCTGGTTTATGGGGTTTTTTTGAAAAAATTGGTTTTGGTCTTTTAACAAGAGCAATAGGTTTTATCATACGTTCAGTCACAATATTTACTGGATTAATATTCTTACTTGCAATAATAATATTATTTCCGATATTCTTGTTTTTACCTTATGAGATTAAATTTGAAAGTCTTGTCAAAATTGGTTCCCTTGGTAGGGAGTGGGCATATCCAAAAACATTTAAACTTGATAAGCATGGTCGTGATATGAATAATTTACCAGAATATTTAGTTATTGACCATGATCACGGAATAGAACAGATCGAGAGAACACTTTCTCGTAGGACACAACAAAATGTATTGATAATTGGATCTCAAGGCATAGGTAAAACTACTAGATTAGCATATCTTGCTAGAAAGATGTACAGAGATTTATCTTTACCAGCTTTAAATGGAAAGAGATTAGTTGAATTATTTTTAGAAGATATGTCTGTAGAAGACATCGAAATTTGTATAAAGGAAGCTGTTAGTGCAGGAAATGTAATTCTTGTAATAGAAAATATAGAGAGATTTAATATCTTAGGAATTTTAAATCCATATTTTGAGAATAATGATTTTCAAATGATTTTAACTACTGATTTTACTTCTTATAATAACAAGTTTAAAAATAACTCAACACTTATGCGTGTATCTGAAGTTGTAGAATTTTATCCTCCAAACAAAGAGACTACTATGTTGTATTTGATAGATTGGTGTAAATATAATAAAGAAATTCATAGATTTTCAAAAGAGACATTAGCTGCTATTGTAATACTTACTGATAAATTAATCATGAACTCTTATCAACCAGAGAAGTCTATTGATATTCTGGAAGAGTTAATTGAGTTAAATAAAAGAATAATAACAGCAGAAGATGTCGAAAATATTATTTCACAGAAGACAGGGATACCTATTGGGTCATTGCGTGTAGATGAAAAAGATAAATTGATACACTTGGAAGATGTTTTAAAATCTCATGTTATAGGACAAGATAAAGCTATTAAAGCAATCGCTTCGTCTTTAAAAAGATCTCGTTCTGGTGTTGTGGATTCTAAGAAACCAATAGGATCTTTCTTGTTTTTAGGAAAGACAGGAGTAGGAAAAACCTATACAGCTAAAATGCTTGCTCAATATTATTTTGGAGCAGAAAATCTTATGACACGCTTTGACATGTCTGAATTTAGGGAACTTGATTCTATGAGTAGGTTCATAGATAGACTAGGTGTTTATATAGAGGAGAAACCTTATTCACTAGTTTTCTTTGATGAAATAGAAAAGGCTCATCCAGATATATTGAATCTTTTTTTACAGATTCTTGATGAAGGACAGATGCATACTATATCTGGAAGATTGATTTCTTTTAGGAATACAATAATTATATGTACATCTAATGCAGGGTCAGATTATTTGATTAAGAATGATATAGATTCGCATGATTTGTTGATCAAGCATATTATTGATAATGGTATTTTAAGACCAGAATTCATCAATAGGTTTGATGCTACTATTTTATATAATGAACTTAGTATTGATTCAATAAAAGAAATAGCTCGTATAAAATTAGGTCAACTTAATGATCATTTATATAAGAAATTAAATTTAACAATTGATGTTACAGATAGGTTGATTGATTATATCGCTAAAAAGGGATATAGTCTCGAGTTCGGTGTTCGTCCATTAGATAGGGTTATTCAAGATGATATTGAAACTTATGTTGCTGATATATTATTGAAAGATGAAGTTCCTGAGGATAGATTGATAAGTATTAGATTAGACTAATATATAAGGAATATCTATTTTATGAAAATAGATTTACAATTTTTAATATGATATTATATAAATATGAGTAAAGATGGTAAAAAAATAACACTCTCTGTATATGGAGCTAGACATACAGATCAGCATAAATCTTTTGATGCATTAGAAAAAGCACAAATACTTGGTGAAAAGATTGCAGAACATGATTGCATTACAAATATACCTGCCTCTACTGGTTTTCCTTTTTGGGTTGCAAAGGGGGCTAGGTCAAAAAAAGGAATGGTTGTAGGATTTTCTCCTGCCGCAAATGAAGAAGAACATATAAAAATATATAAATTGCCAATAAAACATGTAGATATGATGATATATTCTGGATTTGGCTATGCTGGGTCGGATTTATTATTAGCTAGATCTTCTGACGCTATAGTTTTTGGCTATGGTGGGGTAGAGACACTTCATGAGTTTTGGGTTGCCTTTCAAGAAGATAAACCAATTGGCATTTTAAAGGGAGATTGGGACGTTGATGATGTTCTTTATTCAATTATAAAAGATAATGAAAAATTCGATCATAATAGAGTTATTTTTGATGATGATCCTAATAGGTTAATAGAGAAGTTAGTTAAAATGGCAAAAAAAAATAAAGTTAAAGAATACCATCTTTAATGCAAGTTTTATTTCTAATTGATTCTTATATTGCGTGATATATCCATTATTCATACATATATAACAGTATCTTTTTTTTAAAAGAAAATGTATACTTTTATTATGCTAGTAGCAACATGTCGAGTTGAGTATATACGAGTGTTGTTAAAAATTCCGCTCCGCTACATTTTTAACAATGTTCGCGAATATGCGTTGGCGAATAATATGATATATTAAACTTAAGTAAGAAATATACACGGAACTTCTTACAATAATGTATATACGGCTAATCCGCACACATTTCCTCCGCTATCGCTACGGAAACGTCGTATATTCGCAGACATTGTGTGTAACACAGCAAAAAGATATAGCATACCATAAAATAAAAGGAAAATATGAAAACAGAAAGTCATTCAATTAACGATGTATTAGCAAAAAATGCAACATCATTTTTTATACCACCATTTCAGCGGTCTTATGCTTGGGGGCGTTCAGAAATTGAAAGATACTTCAGTGATATATCAAGAATAATAGAATCCGAACTAGATATAAAGCAACACGATAAATTAGAACATTTTTTTGGAACTGTTGTAATTAAGGAAGAGAAAGCAGGATTCGCTAATAAATCTGTTGTAGTTGATGGTCAACAAAGGTTAACAACAACACTTATTTTTTTGATAGCATTACGTGATTCAGAAGAAGATGACAACATAAAAAAGTTCATTACACAAAATTACTTAACAAATAATGCATCTTCTTTTCAAGATAAAATTAAGTTAAAACAAGTAACAAAAGACTGGGATTCTTATAGGGCTCTTGTTATGGGAGATTCTCCTAAACTTGGTGTCATTAAAAATGCCTATGAACAATTCAGAAGGTTAATAAACGAAAAAAAAAGACTTAATTCAGCAGTTACATTTAAGCATTATCTTCTAGCAATACAACGTGTAAATGTTGCTGTTATTTTCTTAGATGAAAGACCATTCAAAGGAGAAGACCCTCAGATTATTTTTGAAACTCTTAACTCATTAGGAAAACCATTAACACTATCAGACCTTGTTCGAAATTTTGTTTTACTGAATATGGAAAGTGAAAAACAGTCAGAGATATATGAAAATATTTGGCATCCAAAAATTGAGAAGGTTTTGAATGACAACACCTCTAAATTTTTTAGAGATTATCTTCAATACAAAATGTCAACGTCTCTTAAAGTGGTAAGCGACAATAATACAAAAGAATTGTACAGGCAGTTTAAAGAGTTTGTTGAAACTCAATTTGAGAGTCATAATGATTTTATAAATGATATTACTCGCTTTGTAAATCTCTACAAGTGGATTATTTCTGAGAATATTAATAATACGATTTCATCAGACATAACTAACGATAAAGAAATTAAAGAATTATTGAGAAACATATTTCACGATATTAAGGCAGAAGCATTTAAGCCATTTGTATTGGGTTTACTTGAATATCATCAATACAAAATAGATGGTATAAGTATGAGCGATAATGTTTTGATTAATTCCTTATCAATAATTAAAATATATCTAATTAGAAGAAGACTTTTAGGTCTTACACAAGGAGAGAATAAGAATATTGTAACATTAAGCAAAAAAATTGAAGAGATTACAAAAGGTAATAATTCAATGTTAGAAATGCTAACAAACCTTTTTTACAGACTTCGTTTACCTAATGATGATGAGGTAAAGAACAATCTCAATGTGATAAATTTTTACGAAGGCTTAAAAAAATACTCCAAATTTATCTTAGGAAAAATAGAAGAGCATAATACGAAAGTTGCTGTAGATTTTAGGAATCCAAAAATTACCATTGAACACATTATGCCTCAAACACTTAATGATAGTTGGAAAAAAGATTTGGGTGATAATTCTAAGGAAATTCATAAAAAATACCTACATAATATTGGAAATTTAATTTTGACAGAATTTAACAGTGAAATTGGCAATAAACCATTTGAAGATAAAAAGAAGAAACTGTCAACTTCATCTCTTAATTATCGTCTATGCGTTATATCAAAACACATTTGGAACGAACAAAGTATAATTGAACATCAAGAAGATATGGTTGATTATTTTCTTGAGACATTTCCGCTTCCACTAGAATTTAAGGACAATAATAATTGGAATAGCCAGACAGCTGAAAATACATTATTCTCTCCACTTGATACTGATGCAGGTGGAATAGCAGAAGGTAATAAACCTATTGAACTTATTATAAATAATGATGTAATTAAAGTTAAAACCTGGCAGGATGTGTTTATTAGATTTTTGAAATACATTAAGGGAAGTGAAAGTTACGACTTTGATTTTATTTTAGATAATCAAACACTGTTGTTTGGGCGTGACGAAACTATTATTCAATGGAATATTTTAAAGGAGATAATTGACAAAAATGTAGATTTATCGAATCGTTATAAAACATTTGATGGTAAGGTCTGGGATAAAGTAAAAGAGTTAAGTGAAGACTTATTATTTATCCATATTAATATTTCTTCAAATACTTGTATGTCAAGAATTGGTAATATTATGGATAAGTTTAATCTATCTGAAAATTCCGTTCAAATAAGACTAAAATGATAAAGGGCAGCACCCAACAAGGGATATACGTAATTTGGGTAACTTATTAAAATTAAGGTTTTTAGTACTGGATAAAATTAGTTGTAAATTGAAAATTAATTGTTTTAAAATCCCAAACTACGCATAGCCAAACCGTTATATAAAATTTTTATGTCAAAACCACAACAACTTTTACTAACTTATTTAAAAAAATATTATATATGAATTGGTCAATAGTTATTATAATAGGAACTCAA
>CAMZLR010000013.1 GCA_947311725.1 Candidatus Campbelliibacteriota bacterium
CCAACAATATCGCTTGCTGTAAAAGAAGCTCCTCCGTTTCCAAGACCGTCGTTTATCCAAAGTTTGTTTTGGCCACCAAAGTCAACAGAAACATGTATATCTAAGTCTCCATCATTATCAATGTCTTCAATATAAGCACGGTTTGATAAACCAATATCCCCAACAATATCGCTTGCTGTAAAAGAAGCTCCTCCGTTTCCAAGACCGTCGTTTATCCAAAGTTTGTTTTGGCCACCAAAGTCAACAACATATATATCTAAATCTCCATCATTATCTAAATCTTTAATAATTGAATCCACAGAGGAACCAATGTCAAGCACAATATCATAAGAATCAAAATAGTATTTCTTTAAACTAACAACAACCCCACCAGCATCCAAACGAGATGTATCAGAAAGAGTATACTCTGTAGAAGTATTTAAATCCCAAGAAAAATTTGATGCCTTAACGTTTCTATTTATAAAAATATTTATTGCAAAGATTATAATTATTAGTATTAATTTTTTATTAAAATTCATATAATATTATTATAATATAATACAAAAAAAAGAAAAATTAACTTTTCTTTTTTTGTATAAAATCAATTAAGTTCTATTAGAAACTATTTCATCTGCAACATTTTTAGGAACAACATCATAGCGAAGAAACTCCATAGTGAAATTACCTCTACCCGAAGTCATTGACCGTAAATTCCCTATATAGCCAAACATCTCTGAAAGAGGAACAACAGCGGAAATAGCCTGTACAAAACCTCTATCATCTACACCATCGACAAGTCCTCTTTTAGATGATAGATCACCTGTAACATCACCAATATATTCTTCCGGAACAACTACTTCAACCTTCATCATTGGTTCAAGTAAAACTGGATTAGCAAGCTTTGCAGCCTTTTGGAAAGCCTTCGAAGATGCAATCTTAAATGCAATCTCAGATGAATCAACATCATGGTATGTACCATCATATAATTCCACAGAAATATTATTCATTTGATACCCAGCAACAGTACCTCTCTGCATAGCTTCCTTAAACCCTTTCTTACAGGCAGGAATATATTCTTGAGGAATAACGCCTCCTTTTATATTATTTATAAACTCAAATCCATCCTCATCACGAGTAACATTTTTTGGAAGCTCTTCTCCCTCTTTTAGTTCTTCAAGTGGTTTAATCCTTATCTTTACATGACCATACTGACCACGTCCTCCTGATTGTTTAATATACTTCTCCTCCATTTCAGCAGTTCCCTTTATTGTCTCTCTGTATGCAACTTGTGGACGTCCTATATTTGCTTCAACACCAAATTCACGTTTCATTCTATCAACAATAATATCTAAATGAAGTTCTCCCATACCAGAAATAACAGTATCTAATGTCTCTGGGTCTGTTGAAACTTTAAATGTTGGATCTTCTGAAGACAACCTAGATAAAGCAATTCCCATCTTCTCTTGATCAGCTTTTGTTTTAGGTTCAATTTTTAAAGAAACCACAGGTTCCGGAAATACAATTTCATCAAGTATAATTGGATTATCCAAATCGCAAAGAGTATCTGATGTTCTAACATCCTTTAAGCCAACAGCAGCAGCAATTTCTCCAGCAAAAACTTTCTTAACATCTTCTCTTTCATTTGAATGCATTCGTAATATTCTTCCTATTCTTTCTTTATTACCGGTTCGTGTATTAAGAATGTATGAACCAGCCTCAAGTGTTCCAGAATAAACTCTAAAAAAAGTAATTTGACCTACAAACGGATCAACAGCTAACTTAAAAGCTAATGCAGCAAAAGGTTCATCGTCTGATGGTTTCCTCTCTATAACTTCTTCAGTCTTTGTGTCTATTCCTTGAACAGGTTTTATATCTGTTGGAGCAGGCATATAATCAACAACAGCATCAAGCATTAATTGAACTCCTATATTTTTAAATGCTGAACCACCAAACACAGGAACAATATTATTAGAGATTACTTGTTTTCTTAATTCTTTCTTCAAGTCATCAAGTGAGGATTCCTCTCCTTCAAAATATTTATTCATCATTTCTTCATTATTCTCTACAATCTTTTCAATAAATACCCCACGTTTTTCTTCAGCTTTCGTTTTATATTCTTCTGGTATATCAAATTCAATAATCTTATTTCCCATATCTCCTTCAAACTTATAAGCTTTCATTGTCAAAAGATCTATAACACCACTTAGATCTGATTCAACACCGATTGGTAGTTGAGCCATAACAGCATTTTTTGTTAGACGATTTACTATAGATTCAAAAGCATTATCAAAATCTGCACCTATTTTATCAAGTTTATTAATAAAACACATACGTGGAACTTCATATTTATCAGCCTGTCTCCAAACTGTTTCTGATTGAGGTTCAACACCAGCATTTCCATCAAACACAACAACAGCTCCATCTAATACCTTTAAAGAACGTTCTACTTCTGCAGTAAAATCAACGTGACCAGGTGTATCAATAATATTAAACCTATGTTCTTTCTCTTTATTTACACCCTCATATGTCGGTGTCCAAAAACAAGTAGTAGCTGCAGACGTTATTGTAATTCCACGCTCTTGCTCTTGTTCCATCCAATCCATGGTGGCATCGCCATCATGAACTTCACCTATTTTATATGAACGTCCAGTATAGTACAGAATTCTCTCTGTTGTTGTTGTTTTTCCAGCATCAACATGAGCTACAATACCAAAATTTCTTGTTTTTTCTAATGGATAATCTCGTTCCATAATAATAAATATTTTTATAATTAATTAATAAATTAGTATTCTCTCATTGCAATCTGAGCATCAATCTTTTTTATAAGATCAAGGACAACAGATACTGCAATCAATACACTTGTACCTCCTATCGCAACAGCTTGATTTCCTGTCGTCGATAATAATATCATAGGTAAAACTGCTATTAGACCTAAAAACCCAGCACCAAAAAAAGTAATTCTATTTGCTATTGATGCAAAATATTCTGAAGTCTTATTACCAGGACGTATACCCGGTACAAATGAACCTGATTTTGCTAAATTTTCTGACATAGCATCTGGATCAAATGTAATTGCTGTATAAAAGTAAGTAAAACCAAATACCATCACAAAATATATAACTGGATACCAAATATTATGATTTAATACAGTATTAACAACATGTGCTATATTTGATAACCAAATAACTGATGAATCCAGAAAATAATTTGCAATCATTTTAGGAAATAGAAGTATAGATAATGCAAAAATTATTGGCATAACCCCAGCTTGATTAACCTTCATTGGAACATAGCTTTCGGACCCACCATATGTATTCATTCCTCGTGATTGTTTTGCATGAGTAATTGGTATATGACGCTCAGCCTCATTAACAAGAACAACTGATATTATTACTACAAATATAACTATTCCATAAATTACATAGTTAAATAACTCTGATGGTGTATATGCAACTATTAATTGTGATATTACTCCTGGTAAAGAAGCAACTATACCAGCAAATATTATCAATGATACTCCGTTTCCTACCCCAAATTCAGTAATAAGTTCACCAATCCACATTATCAACATTGAACCAGCAGTAACAACTAATATATTTATTATCATACCTACCGTAGTAAGTTCTGGTAATGCTCCCTGTTTAGAAAGTAACGTTATCATCCCAAAACCTTGAACTAATGCAATAGGAACAGTAAGAAGTCTTGAATACATATTGAATTTTTTACGCCCTATCGATCCTTCTTCATGGAAAAGAGTCTTAAGTTTAGGAACGACTGTAGTCATTAATTGCATTATAATTGATGATGTAATATATGGACCAACTCCTAATACTATAATCGATAATTGTGATAATCCACCACCAGAAAACAAATTCAAAAATGAGAAAAATTGATTATTTGCTAAAAATTGTTGTAAGATTGTCGGATTAACACCAGGAACAGGAATAGAAGCTAAAAACCTAAAAATAATCAATGCACCGAGAGTAAATAATATACTAGTTCGTAAACCCTTATCTCCAATCAAAATATGAAATTTTCTATTTAATGTATTCATAATACAATTATTTTACCTGACCACCAGCCTCATTAATCTTCTTCATGGCAGAAACAGATACCTTACAATTTTCAACTATAATCTTTTTTGATATTTCCCCATTACCCAATATTTTAACAGAAGATTTTCTAGACATAGCGCCATTAAGAAGACCTTTTTCCATAAGAGTAACAGGAGAAACCACTTCACCTGATTTAAAATTTTCTTCAATAAATGAACAATTAAATACATTATTTTTGTTATTAATTGATTTATTAGAGTTTACCCCTCTACCTCTTAATTTTGGAAGTTTCTTAATTTGATCCCTAATCTCAGACCTAATTCCGTGACCACCATGTTGCTTTTGACCTTTATGTCCACGTCCAGAAGTTTTACCTCTTAATCCTCCACGTCCAATCTTTTTTGATTTCTTATTTGGAGTCTTTCTTTTTAATTCATGAGTTTGCATAATACTTATTTATTATTAGTAGTAGTTTTCTGTACACGATTAAATGGTTTTCTGTTAGAAAAAGGTTTTCTACTCTTCCAATTACCTCTGTTTCTGTTATCACCACCAACTTCAGCTCTACGTTTTTGATCAAGTTTAGATTTCAATATCCTTTTCTCTGAGTCAGACATCTGAAATACTTTCAATGCCTCAATGGCAGCTTTAGCATTATTTAACTTATTTTTTGAACGTGAGTTAACTTGTGCAGTAACATCTGTTATCCCAGCAAGTTTTAACACAGATCTCATAGTTGAACCAGCTACAAGACCACGTTGTTTATTTGGCATCATTGTAACTTTTGATGAAGTAATTCTAGCACTTGATTCATGTGGAATAGAATTATTTTTTGTAAGTTTGAGATATAGTAATCGCTTACGGGCTTGTGCTATTGCTTTTTGAATAGCTATTGAAGTATCCGTTGCCTTACCAGAACCTAAACCAACTCTACCTTTTTTATCACCAAGAATGATATCGACTCTAAATGAAAGACGCCTACCACCCTTTACAACACGTGTAACTCTTGAAATATTTATTATTTTCTGGTCAAATTCTGGTTTTGGACGACTTCCAAATCTAGAACTTTTCCTAAATGGTTTTTTACCGTTTCTTTGGCGAGCTCCTCCGCGTGAACTATCAAATCTTGTATTTGATTTTTTCGAATTTACGGTATCAGCTCCTTTATGTTCTGATTTTACTACATCTTTTTTTTCATCAGTAGTATTTGAATCAGTAACAATCTGTTCTTTTGTTTGTTCTTCTGACATTTCTTTTAATAATTTAAATTAATAATTTAAGATTAGAAATCTAATCCTCCCTTTCTAGCAGCATCTGCTAATATCTTTACTCTACCTGCATATGAATATCCGCCTCTATCAAAAACCACTTTAGTAATATTTTTTTCTTTTGCAGCTTTAGCTATTTTTTCTCCTACTAAAGCAGCTCTATCAGAATTTGTACCTTTTGAATCTTTTATATCTGAAGCAGATACCAATGTCTTACAAGATACATCATCAATTATTTGAGCATATATAGATTTATTTGAACGAAAAACTGATAATCTTGGTCTTTCAGGTGTTCCAATAATCTTTGATCGTACTTTGTTATGACGACGTATTCTTATTTGTTTTTTTTGTTTTGAATTATTCATAATTTATTTGAAAAGTAAGTCTATTCTCCACCAACCTTCTTACCTTGTTTACGTCGAATAATTTCACCTTCATATCTAATACCTTTTCCTTTATAAGGTTCAGGTTTTTTCTTAGCTCTGATTTGAGCAGCAAATTGATTTGTTAATTCCTTATCTATACCTGTAACTGTTATAACATTCTTTTCAGCTGTAACATTAATTTTATCTGGTATATTCATTTCTACAGGGTGAGAAAATCCCAATTGCATATTTAGCGATTTTCCTTTCACCTCTGATCTAAAACCAACTCCTTCAACTATCAATTTCTTTTCAAAACCATCAGTAACACCATGAATCATATTCTTAAGATGTGATGCATATGTTCCAATTAATGATTTAGAAAAAACCGATTCTTCTACTAAACTTAATACAAGTGTATTATTTTCAACTTTTATTGAAATAACATCTGTTTTAAATTCGCGTGACAATTCTCCTTTTTTACCTTTAATAGAAATATTATTTCCATTAATTTTTACTTCTACTCCATCTGGAATAGCGATTGGTTGTTTTGCAAGTCGTGACATAATAACTTTGTTAATTTAATTGCAATTTATTTAAGCAATCTCGAATAATAATTCACCTCCCACCATTTCTTTTTTAGCTTCTTTACCGGTTAATATACCTTTAGGTGTTGATAAAAATAAATCACCAAAACCTTGTTTAACTAGATATATATCCTTATTTCTACCATATAACCTACGTGATGGTTTAGAGATTCTTTTAACATAAGATATACGTGGAGATTTATCTTTTTTATAAAGAATATCAATCTCTAACTTATCTCCTTTTTTAAATTTCTTCTGAGAATATGATTTAATATATCCTGCCTGAAAAAGTGCTCGTGCAATATTAGCTCGATAATTTGAATAAGGAATTAACAATGACTCCTTTCCAGAATTTCCAGCATTTTTAATCGCTACAAGCATATCTGCGATTTTATCCATAATATTTTATTAAATAAGTCTATCTATATTTAAGACTTTTTACTATTAATCAAGTACGAAACAATTGTTTCTACCAAGAAGACTTCCTAACCCCAGGGATTTTTCCTTCATTTGCTAATTCTCTAAAACAGATTCTACAAAGACCAAAATCTCTCATATATCCATGTTTACGTCCACATTTGAAACATCGACTTACTTCACGTGTTGAAAATTTTGGCTTTTTTACTGATCTTGCAATGACTGATTTTTTTGCCATATAATATTAATATGTGTTAACAACACCGTATATATACGATGTTAATAATTTCTTATAATTTTAGAAATAATATCAGATATTATTTCAAGCTAATATAATATCGCGCTACTCATATTATAAAATCTTTACTAAAGTAATGGTTCAATAATATAGGCACGGATTATACGTAGCTTCAATTAATCTTACTTAAAAAAACTAAAATAGCAAGTTATAAACTCTAAAAAATAGATAAACAAATTTCTGTTATTGTTTATTTAGTTAAATTAAGATTAATAATAATCTAAGATAAATGTCAAGACTTTTAATATCGTCAAAATAAAATTATAATTAAATAATGAATATTTACTTGTTTCAACATATTATAGGAATTAGTGTTTTAATATTACAAATTATAATAACAATTCTCATTGTCTATTTGATATATAAAAAAATTACAAAGAAGAAAATATTTTTTTTAGAAAATACTTTTTCTAAAAATGGAATGCTCGTTGTTGGATTTTCCATATTATTATCTTTTATATCAAGTATGATATTTTCTGATATCTATGGAATTGAAGCGTGTAAATTATGTTGGTTACAAAGAGTCACAATGTATCCGCAAATGTTAATTATGTTTATAGCTGTAATACGAAAAGATATTAATGCTTGGTTATATTCATTTTGGTTATCATTAATTGGATTATTATTGGCTTTATATCAAACCATAGAACAATTCAGATTAGTAGCTATACCTGAAACAAAATGTGTAATAGGACCAGATTCTGCATGTTCACAAATCCATATGTTAGAATTTGGATATATAACATTTCCAGTTGCTTCTTTAACAATTTTTATTTTTATAATTACATTATATATAATTAGAAGAAAAAATATTTAATTTAAAAAATATAAGTTCTTTCTTCTTAAAACTTATTAAAAAAATCTGCTTTTACAGATTTTTTTTAATAATCTTTAAGTTTATTAATTTTATCGTTCATACGGATCTTCTCATGAACCTTCGCCTCAATTTGACGAATACGCTCTCTAGTTACTTCAAATTTACGTCCAACTTCTTCAAGAGTATGAGTAATTCCATCAATCAACCCATAACGCAACTCTATTATTACACGTTCCTTATCAGTAAGTTCATCTAATATATTTGTAAGTTGTCTATTTAAAATCTCTCTAGAAGAATCCCTGTCAGGAGAAGGTGTATTATCGTCTGCAATAAACTCACCACGAGTCGATTTTCCATCATCATCAGATCCTATTGGCTCCTCTAGTGACATTGTAGTTTTATTAATACGTTCAATTAAATGAATCTTACTAACATCAATATCCATCTTTTTTGCAACTTCTTCAGATGTAGGGTCATGACCAAGTTCCTGCGCCATCTGTTTAAATGTTCTTTTATATTTTGATATTGTCTCAACCATATGAACAGGTATCCTAATTGTCCTCGATTGATCTGCCAAAGCTCTTGTTATAGATTGGCGTATCCACCACGTCGCATATGTTGAGAATTTATATCCACGTTTCCAGTCAAATTTTTCGACAGCTTTAAATAAACCAATATTACCTTCTTGGATTAAATCCAATAAAGTTAAATCAGGACTTCTACCAACATATTTTTTTGCCAAAGAAACAACAAGACGTAAATTTGCTTTAGCTAATAAATTTTTAGCCTCATCATCCCCTGCTTCAATCCTTTTAGCTAAAGATACCTCCTGTGCTGCCTTAATTAATGGATATTGTCCTATTTCCCTAAGATACATTTGTATAGAATCTTTAGTTGTAGGTGATTTCTTTGTAGAAAAATCTTTTGCTAATAAATCTTCATCTGTCATATCAAGATCAAGAAGACCTCCACCACCTGCTGAATTTCCTCCTTCGACTATATCTATTTCTGCATCACTTATTCTTGAGTAAAGATCATCTAAAAACAATATGTCATCTTCTATGTCCGGAAATTCCTTTAAAATCTCAGCATATGTCAAAAAACGTCTTTTTTTTCCTTTCTCGATAAGACCATTTGCTTTTTTATCTCTTATTTCAAGTTCACGATTTAAATCAGCTAATGTTTTCTCCTTCTTAACCTTCTTCTTAGATTGTTTAGTTAGAATAGATTTACTCTTTGTGTCTTTGTTTTTATCTTTTTTATTTACCATATTTATAGACATTAATTTATTATATTTCTAATACTATCTATTTTTTTACGAATGTCACTACTTTTTTTCATCAATTCCTTTGGAATTTTTGAAGGATTCATAATTTGCTCTTTTCTTATCTCCTCTTCAATTTTTTTTGATTTTTCTTCAAGATTCTCAATTTCTAATTTATTTAAAAGAGAAGTTATACTTTCCTTAAAGTAATTAAAATTCTTATCAAACATTTTTTCATCTATAACAAACATGCTCATTGCAATCTCTTCCTTATTTATTGAATTAATTCCATCAGAAACTTTTTCCTGAAATATTTTATGATATCTATCACTAATATCATCTTTTATATTATTAAACTCATCAAAAAATGATTCTTCTATATAATTTATTAAAATTAATAATTCTTTTTTAAGGTAATAATCATATTTTTCTACAGCTACTTTTTCTTCTTTTATAACCATTATATTTTCATCTGGAGAATATATATTAAAATCATTTCTAACAGCATCAACAGAAATACCTAAAAACAAAGCTATCCTCTGTAACATATTATCCTTCAAAATAGAACTATTTATATAATATACAAATTGAAATAAATCATTTTGAACTATTCTTTGTTTATCATTAAAATCAAGATCATCTCTTTCTGATATGGCAATTCTATAGTCTATATAATCTAATGATTCTATCACTGCAATATCCCAAAATTCTTTAGATCTTTTTATAGTATCTGCTGGGTCTTCTCCTTCTTTTAATAAAATAATTCTTACATTTAAATTGTGTCTATATGAAGATATTATACTACGGCGTGTTGCCTTAATACCAGCCTTATCAGAATCAAGTGCAAGATAAATTGTATCAGTAAAACGTTTTATCATTTTAATATGTTCGTCTGTTAATCCCGTTCCAGATATAGCAACTGTATTTTCATATCCAGATTGTTGAGACAATAACACATCAAATTGACCTTCAACTAATATACAATATCCTGACTTAGACATTGCAGACTTTGCTATATGGTAACCATACAAAACTTTTGATTTATCAAAAAGTGGACCTTCTGGTGAATTTATATATTTAGCAACATCATCATCTTTTCCAAAGATTCTACCTGAAAAGCCTACTATCCTACCTCTACCATCAAACAATGGAAACATTACGCGTGATCTAAATCTATCATAATATCCATAACCCTTTTTTGCTATAGCAAGTCCTGCTTTCTCTATCTCTATGTCTTTAAATTTCTTTGATTTTAAATAATCATAAATATCTCTCCATGAATCTTTTGCAAAACCAATCCTAAATTTTACTATAGTTTCTTTTTTAAGACCTCTATCTAATAGATAATCAACTACATCCTTATTCTTTCTTAGTTGTACCTCATACCATTTTGATGCTAAATCAATTAATTTGAATAAACGAGTTTTTTCTGATTGTTCTTCTCTACTTTTTTCTGTATATTCAACTGATACACCAGCTTTTTCTGCAAGCATCTTCAATGCTTCTGGAAACTCCACTCTCTCTATCTCTTGTATAAAAGTAAAAATATCACCACCCTTACCAGATGAAAAACAATAGAAAAAACCTTTCTCTGGGGAGACAAAGAATGACGGTGTCTTTTCATTTGTAAAAGGAGACTTACCTTTATATGTCTTACCTGCCTTTTCAAGCTTCACATAATCAGAAACAATATCTAAAATATTTAACTTATCTTTGATAATTTCTGTCTGAGAGTTCATATATTCACTATATATTTTTCATGTAATTTGTAAAATATTTTTATAAAATTTGATCAATATAACTAACGACTTCTTTAAAAAGTTCTTTTATATTTTCAAAATTAATTTTCTTTAAAATATATTCTTCATTTCCCCAATAAAAATCTTTTACTTCTTCTTTTTGAATCAAAACTTTTTTATCTTTTACTATTCCAATATAATATTTACTTGTTTTATATATTTTAAAATCGTTTCTATAAAAAATATGGTTTTCTATAAAAAATTTTTCTTTATATGTTTTTTCACATTTTAAACCAGTTTCTTCAAACAATTCTCTTTTTGCTGTATCAATTTCTTTTTCATTATTTTCACTGTGCCCCTTTGGAAAAAGCCAAGCACCTGAATGATTCTGAATTAACAAAAATTCTCTTTTTCCATTTTCACTTATAAAAATAGGTACTATACCATATGATATTTCTTTTATAATTTTCTTATTTTTCATAGATTATAATAAGTGATCCAAAACGGAATCCCAATCTTTATATTTTATACTTCTAAAATGAATTAACTCCCCATAAAATTTCTCTGAACCATTAGCATATCTATCATCAATAAGATAATCTCCTTTATTTAAATTTTTATGATTAGATAAAATTAATCTTTTTCTCATAAACGGAAGGTATTCATTAACCCAATTATACTTATCAGACCAAGCTGAAGCATTATCCCAACCAGGACTTGATAATATATATACATCATACTTTTCAGAAAGTTTTTTTACAGCATTAACAGCTCCGTCAATCGGTTTCATCTTTGAAAAAATATCTTTAACCTTACAATACTTCCCTTCATTTTTTATTTTTTCTTCATCACTTAAAGTATTAACTCCAGATTGAAAATCTACAATAACACCATCCATATCTATATATAAAACCTTCTTTTTATTATTTTTTTTCTTTTTTAATTTCTTTTCACTAAAAAATAATTTAATACTCCAAATTATCCAAAATATATTTAAAACAAAAAATGGCCACATTCTTCCATTAAAAGCATAGATTGATAATAAAAATGACCCTAAAAAATTAAATATCTCATCAAAAAGATATTTTCCATATTTTTTATTATTAGAGATAATAAATGCAATAAAAACAAAGAAAACCCCGATAATTCCAATTATATAATATATACCCATAAACATTATCTTAACATATTTAATAAAATTAAAAAAAATCACTTGACATCTCTCTCTCTCTCTTGTTATACTAGAGCTAAATTATTCATTAAAAACTAAATATTATGAAAAAACTAATTAAAAAAGAATCGTGGATTCAAGGAGCAGAAGAAGATTACAAAGGAACAGTTGATAAAATAATTGAGAAAACAAACAATGGGAAACTTAAAAAAATAAAAACAATAAAAGTTTCCGGATTTGATATCGAAGTTGAAAAAAAAGAAGAAACAAAAAAAATTAATTCAGAACTGATTAAGGAAAAAAACGAAATGGAAAAATTCCGAAATGAGTTAAAAACAAAAAAAATTAATCCAATTTCTATATTACCGAAAAATATTTTTAAAAAAATGATTTCCGGTTTTCCTTTTTATACTTTCAAAGAATTTAATGAAAAAGGAGAAGTAAAAGGAAATTTAGAGAATTTAGTACAAGATGTTAAAGAAGATACGGTTGACATTCTTTCCTATACATCATTCTTTGTATCATTAGTATCGTTTATTATCTTAAGTTTTTATCTTTTCAGTATAATACCAATTGTATTTTGGCTTATTACATTTTTTGTTTTCGATATATCTGCAAAAAATAATTTAGATAAGCTACTTATTGTTTCATCTCTTATCGTGTTTCCATTAATTGCATTATTTTTATTATTTATTGAAAACATACAACCGAGAATAAATACGAAAAAAAATTATGGGTAGAAAAAGTAGATGAAGGAGATGATTGGATTAAAATAATTCTTCCAAAAGCTCCAAAAGGAGTTGAGGATAAATTATTAAAATGCCATGAAAATAATATTAAAACTTATCTTGTTATCCACGAAAAAGGTTTTGGTATTGAAACAAAGGAGTTGGTGAAAAAAGCTAAAATTAAATATGATCCTATTATTTGCACTGATTCCTTATGTGGAAATTATGTCGCAATCATCGATCAATTTGGCGATATTCCGGAAGAGAAAAAATTAATTAAAAAAATTAAAAAGCAATTCAAATCTATAACAGAAGAATTGTCTTTAAAATATGTATATAATTTGAATTAAAAGATTGTAATTTAATTCAAATTAAATGCGGAAAAACGTAAGTTTTTCCGCATTTTTTATTATGTTCCTTATGAATATAAAAATTATAATTCTAATAATTTTCTATAAACTTCTACAGTCGCACGTGTGTCTGCTAATGCTGTATGTGCCCTATCGTTTTCAACTCCAAAATATTCACAAAGTGATTTTAAGTTTAACCTTGGAGCATTTTCTAATTTATGTAATTTAGCAAAGGCAAAAGAAATTGTATCTATTTTTGCATAAAACATTTTATTTTCTACTCCAGTTATAGAAAAAGCTTTAGCCAAAAAAGAGTAATCAAAAGACACATTATGCGCAACCATAACACAATCTTTTGTTTTTTCAGAAAGCATCTCCATTGCCTGTTTTAAACTTACTGCAAACATCCAATCAGCTTCATTATATCCATTTATAGATAAAGCTTCTGCATCTGCAGTTTCAATATGTTCAGGTTGAATTTTAATTTCAAATTCTTCTAAAATATCACATAAAATTCCATTTTGCTGATTTATAATAACGACACCTATTTCAATTATTTCCTGTTTCTCTACATCAAAACCTGTTGTCTCTAGATCAAGAAAAGCTAATTTTTTATTTTTCATAACAATATTATCTATCTTAGATACATTCTCTTATTTTTCAAGTGTTCAGAATAATTTTTTCCATAATGTATTTTTCCATCGTTCCCGTGTAGATAAAATAAATAATCACTTTCAATTGGATTTGCTGCTGCATATAAAGAATCATATCCAGGATTACATATAGGAGTAGGTATTAATCCCTTGTTTAAATAAGTATTATATGGTGATTCTTTTTTAAGATCTTTATTAGATAATTTTAAACTTCCCTTACCTATTGTATACAAAAATGGAGCATCAACCTGAAGAGGAATACCAAGACTGATTCTTTTCCATAAAATACCAGATATAATCTGTTTTTGATTTAAATCATTTGACGCTTCTTTTTCTATAATAGATGCCATTATAACAATATCACTTAATGACTTATCAATTGTTTTATTTTTTAATATTTGGTTAATCTTTTCTGAAAAAGTCTTTTTCATTTTCACAATTATATCCTTACCCTTCGCATCTGGTAAAAAGAAATAAGTATCCGGAAATAAATACCCTTCTTTATTAAAAAGAAGTTCTTTTATATTTTCAATATCAATGTTGAAATCTGATTCAGAAATTAATGAAACAATCTGTTCATTTGTTAAACCTTCTGGGATTGTAATTTTCTTATAAACATCACCATAATATGCAACATTAAGACGGTTTATTATATTTATAAGACTTTCTTCACGCTTAAATATATATAATCCAGATTTTGGTATTATATTTCTTTGTCTAATAATAAGATTAGCTAAGAAACTAGACCTTATTATTCCATTATCTTCCAAAAGATTAGTTACCATTTTTATGGTATAACCCTCTGGTATTTTTATATAACTGACATCCTCTTCTAACGAAGGAGCTTGTGTGCAATAAATTATTGTCAATGTAATAACAACAATAAAAACAAGAAAAAAACCTAAGAAGGTCTTTCTGTTTTTAAAAGGTAATTTTCTTTTATCTTGTAAAAAAATCATACTAAATAGGTAAATTAGACGGTGGTTCAGATTTAGTTGCATCAATTCTATCAATACTAGAAGTTGTAGTGACTCTACCAGGGATATGAAACAATGTTGCTAGCTCTTCACTAGTTAAAACCATGGGTTTTCTTCTTTTATACCAATGAAAATTAATATACTTCCAAAACGGTTCATAAAAGGCGCTTCTCTCTATATAATCATTAAAAAATCTACGTTTATATGCACTGGTACGAAAGCCTAATGGTTCTTGATATTTCCAATCAACAAGAGTTGAATCCCAATCTCTAAAAATCGCATTAAAATAGTTTGAGTTATATGTTTTAAAAATATTATTTTTAAAAAAACCAATTGGACCTTTTTCAAAATTTTCTTTTGGTGCAAGATATAAACCTCGTGTAACAACTTCAAATGCGTGTTTACTCAAACTTCTTTCTATTCCTTTTACCATATCTTGTTCTCCATGCGTAAGTTTTGCTGTTTGGAAAGGTTCATCATCAGCCACAGGTCCACCTCTACCCATAATTTCTTTTATATATTCTTTTGCATCTTTTCTCCATGGATTAAAAAAATCTGCTCTAACAATAAATTGAATCCAAATCTGCTGACCTTTTTTAAGAGTTCCTAAAAACTCTAAAAAAGGTGAAATAGGGTCAATTTTTTGTTCTTCTTCTAAGGTACCAACATTTTTATCAAGCCCATAGTCAACATATGTTTTTATTGGAATAAAATCTTCTTTAGCTAATTTAAACATTGCACCATAAATATCCCAAGTATCTTCGTTCTTTATATAATCTGGTACATACCTAGTGTAATCATCTACTTCATTTACCTCTACACCAGGATACTGTGAATATATAGTAGATTTAACTAAATCTGCTAACTGAACATGTGTTCTTATGAAGAAATAAACAGATCCCTCAATCGAAACAATCTCCAATGAAGACGGTATTAAAACAGAGTGATGCAGAGGTTTTAAATTCATTAATGCCCCACCACCAAGATGCCAAAGTATATCAATTACCATTTCCATTGCTTCTGGTGACTTATCAACATTTCTTGGAATATTTATCTCCAACATCTTATACTTTGAATTAATCTTATTCTCAATAAACTTTCCTCCTAAATGAATTTTTGAAACCCAAAAAAATGCAATACCTAAAATTAAAGGAATCCATATAAACCAAATATTTAATACAAAATTTAACACCTCATCCATAAATATATTGATATTATACATTTAAAATTGTAAATAATAAAGAATTTTCTAAATAAAAAAAATGCTATGCATTTTTTTTATCTAATGTTTTAATTTTTTTTGCAGTTAACTCATACTTTCCATCTTTATTTTTCTTAAAATAATCTTTATTTGATAAATTAACTAATACGGTATTCTCCTTCAGGTAACGCTCTTTTAATACACCATCTATAATTTCATCCTTTGTAAGTGGACCGTTTTCATAAATCATCTCTGCAATTACTTCCTTAACAACCCCTTCCTTATAACCCCATTCTTTTAATCCATACATACCCCTACCTACAAGAACAAATCTTTCATCTTTTATTAACTCATTATGAGTTGTAGCAGCATTTGCAATCTTTTTAAATGTATCTGTAATAGATTCAGCAACTTCTTTAAAATGCATAGGAGACCCATTTTTCTTCATTACAAGATATGCATAATCACGAATACCTCTAACTGAAATATTCTTAGAAGAAGTAAGACCCCAATCTCCAAGTGGGTTTTTACCAATTAATTTCGAAATTTCAAGAAATTGTTTAGCAATATCATCACTAATTAAACCATCTTCTTTACCATCTAAACGATCTAAGAATTTTAATATCATCTTTTCTTCAGATAAAATTTCCTCTTCTTCAAGATAATTATGAAGTTTCTCTAATGCTGAATGAACTTTATCTGCTATCTCTCCATTAACAGACCATCTATTTTTGAATTTCAAGTCTTCTTTGTGTTTTTTAAAATTATCACCAACAACGAGATGAAAATGTATATGATTTTGTATAACCTTATCTGAAGAAATATGACCAAGTAGATGTTCCTCATTTACTAATCCACCTAATTCATTTATTAAATCTTCAATCTCAATGAAAATCTCTTTTGCATCCTCATAATTATCGGATTTTCTAATTGCCTTAAGCGCAGCATTCTGAATTTGTCTAACTCTTTCACGTGTAATATTATATTCTCCACCTATTGATTCAAGAGTTCTTTTATCAGAATCAACAAGTCCAAATCTACTCTCAAGAACATAACGATCTCTTTCTTTTAAATCTTTCATCAACTTCTTTGTTGATTGTTTTGGTTTGAAATTTAATTTCGTACTTTTTGATGTTGTTTTCATATTTAAAATATAGCTAAGGGTTTTTATTATCAATCTTTAACTCTGAATACAATAACATATGGCAAAGTTTTTAGCAAGTCTTTTACACTAAAAATATAAAAATAAAATATTATACAATAATATATACTTTATATTCTATATGGTATCATCTCATATATAATGAGAGGGTCAAAAACAACAGCAATTAAACACGTAAGAGCAATAGTAAAAATCCTAAATAAAGAGAATATCTTAAATATAAGTTATGGGATAATCATTAATGTTAGAAATAGACGTGATCACACACTAAGTATAAAAATAAGAAATGAATCTGGTGCTAAGTTAATTAGCGTCACTAGTAAACTATATAAACAAGAATTACGTATATATGACAATGTCTCAGAAAAAATCCTAAAGGACATTATAAAAAATAAGTTAACTGGTAAATTCAGACTATTATAATTAAATCATTAATTACAACGTTTTGATTTCTTATAACCAGCGCTAGATGCTTCTTCTTCATCATTGAAATAAACACGATTCTCTTCTAAAATCCTATCTCCAGAAGGACAAGCTAATGAATAATAAACTGTCCCGTTTTTTGATGCAAAATAATTTGCCGTAGATTTCTTATTTTTTATATATTCTTGCCAAGCTCTTACAACCGCTTCATTCTTTTCAATTCGTATTGGATGATTAAGTAAAGTTAATTCACGTTGATGCCTCATACCGAGTGCAAATGATCCAATCGCTACAAAAAACACAAGTATTGTCCAAAAAGCTTCATCTAGCCATTTAGAATTCATAAAAAACTTGATATTTTTTTTAAGTTTGTCTATAATACTCATGTTACTCTGTAATGAGAAGTCATTAACCTCGTTACTTATTAATAAATTAAGTATACTATAAATAAAATATGGCACATAGGAAAGCTGGTGGGTCAGCAAAAAATTTACGAGATTCAAACCCTAAATATCTTGGGACAAAACTAGCAGATGGGCAAATTGCGAAAACTGGTTCTATAATTGTACGACAAAGAGGAACAAAAATACTTGCTGGAGATAATGTAGGACTTGGTAAAGACCATACACTATTTGCTCTTAAAGATGGAATCGTTAAATTTGATACAAAAAGAAAAAAACATTTTGATGGAAAAATAAATGTAAAGAAACGAGTATCAATTATAGAGAAATAAAAAAGAAGCTTAAGCTTCTTTTTTATATTATATAAATTTATATTGAAATAGTGCATCACGAATAGATCTTGTATATAAATACATTTTTTCACTATCACTCATAAGATCATCTCTTAATTTTTTACTTAATTCTAATTGAACACCTTTTTTACTTACTCCTAAATTACAAACATTTAGATTACTCTCTCCATGAAGTTTTCTTATTGGTTCTTTAATATTAAATTTATTTTTTTTAAGTTTGACTCTAATTACATTAATAAGACCTTCTTCGAGTCCACCAATAATTGTAAATGAAGTTAACTCATGTTCTCCATGTATAGAAATAATAACTTCACATATATCAAATATTTTTTCTAATTCTTTATCACGAAACTTAGTGCTTGTTATGTGTGGTCCTTTCCTATTAACATAAATAGGAAAATCTTTTAAGGCTATATTATTAGCAATTTCTTCTGTTCCTTTTTCAATATCTCCCCCATGAATTGCAATAACTCCATACTTATATTTCTTCATATCTAAATTTAACAATTTATTATTTATTTATTTTTTTCCAACTTCAATAACATGTTTTATCAATGTATTAGTATAACCCATCTCATTATCATACCAAGCCATAACCTTTACTAAATTTCCTCCAACAACACGAATCATAGGCAAATCAGCAATGGATGCATAGGATGTTCCTATTATATCAGAGGAAACGATAGGGTCTTCTGAAACTGCGAAAATTCCCTGCCAGCGTGGGTCTTCTGATGCTTTCGTGAGAATTTCTTTAATTTCTTCTACATTCGTATCTCGTTTTGAAAGAAAGGTAATATCTGCAATAGATCCTGCAACTACAGGCACACGGCAGGCAACTCCATCAAAAGAGCCAGCCAGTTCCGGAAGAGCTTTCGTCACCGCCTTCGCCGCTCCCGTTGATGTAGGAATAATATTTTGAGCTCCTGCCCTTCCTTTACGAAAATCACTTCCTCTAGTTGGACCATCCACAATGGATTGAGTTGCAGTGTAGGCGTGAATGGTATTCAAAAGTGCTTTTTCGATACCAATACTCTCATTTAAAATAGCAACGAGCGGAGCACTGGCATTGGTGGTGCATGAACCATTTGAAGTAATTTGGCAAGTTTGAATAATATCCTGATTTACTCCCATGATGGCTGTTCCAGCAGAAACACCTCCACGTGAATCTCCTTTTCCAGGAGCGGAAATAACCACATGTTTTGCTCCGGCATCAAGATGTAACACCGCCTTATCATAGTGAGTAAAGAATCCTGTAGATTCAATTACTACATCTATATCAAGTTCTTTCCATGGTAAATTATCTGGGTCTTTTTCCTGTAATACTACAATATCATCATTATTAATAATGATATGAGATTTATCATCATTTACAGAAATATCAAAATTACTTTTTCCTTGTGCTGTATCATATTCTAAAAGATAAGCTAAATTATCAATATTACCTAAGTCATTTAAAGCAATGATTTCTATCTCTGGATAATTAGAATAAACTAACCTCAAAAAAGCTCTTCCTATTCGACCAAAACCATTAATTGCTACACGTATTTTTTTTGTATTTTCCATATGTAAAATTATATCATAATTATTATTAAAATGGTTAATAAAAAAGTAGTATTTAATCACTTGACAACTCTCTCTCTCTCTCTTGTTATACTAACATTGAAACTATTTTCACAAAATTTAAAACTCAATAAGATGGAAAACCTTGAGGTAATTATTATTTTTTTATCATTAATCTTTTTAATGATATTTTTTACAATTATAATTGTAAGAGATAGAAATTTTTTAAACTAAAAAAAGAAAAAGAAATATTGAAAATTATTATTTTTGGAGCAATTGAAGCTACAAGAGATGAAGATGAAACAAAAGAAATAATGATTAAAGAAATTTATGATGATCCTAAAGAAAATGAGACCACAAAGAAAATGTTTAAACTTTCATCAGAAAAAGGAATTACAGAGGAGGATGTCAAAAAAGAATTCGTTAGAATTATTGAAAAATATTTTAATGAATTTGTTTAAAATTAAAAATAGGTTAGATATTTTTTATCTAACCTATTTTATTTTTATCTAAATACCTTTGTAAAATTATCGCTGCAGCACCAGCATCAACAGCTTCTCTTCGTTTTTTATTTTCTTTACCTGTCCAACGAGTTTTTGCTGTATTTCCTTTGTTATACAAGTAACTACGAGCTGAAATAGAACTCATACGTTCATCTATTAATTCTATTTCTTTATCTGTATTTTCTTTCAATTTTTTAATAAACTTATTTATGTAAATTTGCAATTTATTATCTGAGCCATCCATATTTATGGACTTCCCTATAATAATTTTTTGAATATTTTCCTCATTAATTATATTTAAAATCGCATCAATTATATTAATATCTAATTTAATTATCTTTTTTGGAAAGGCAATTTTTCCACATTTATCTGAAATTGCAATTCCTATTTTTTTTGTTCCATAATCTATACCCAAATACTTCATATATTATTAGTATATATATACTTATAAAAAAGTCTTGCTAAATAAAGCAAAAATGATAACATTATTATCGGAAGTGTGGCTGAGTGGTTGAAGGCAACGGTCTTGAAAACCGTCGTACGTGAAAG
>CAMZLR010000014.1 GCA_947311725.1 Candidatus Campbelliibacteriota bacterium
AATTTCTCAGATAAGCTGTAGGGTTCCTAGAGTATATGTTGAAATTTAAAAATCTATATTAATATAGATTTTTAAATTTCAACATATACTCTAGGAACCCTACAGCTTATCTGAGAAATTAATTCATATATACTTGTATTACTCCATGATGCTAAGTCATAAAAGTCTATCTTATCATTTTTTGATGATCCAACCAGAATAACTTCATCTCCACAATATGCTTCTCCATCTATACCAATATTTACCATCATTTGATCCATACATATTCTACCTACAATCGGGTATTTGTTATTATTTATAATTACTTTTCCTTTTGATGTTATATTTCTTTGATATCCATCGGCATATCCAATAGGTAATGTTACTATCCTTGTATCTTTTTTAGTGACATAAGAATGTCCATATCCTATTCCTGTATCTTTTTCTACATATTTGAAATATACAACTTTTGTTTTCCACGACATTACTGGTTTTATATCTATATTTTTTGGTAATGGTATTCCATCAAATAATCCATATAATATTATTCCGGCACGTACCATATTAAAATGTGAGTTTGGATAAAATAATATTCCACCAGAATTTGCTATATGTTTTATTGGAAATTCGACACACATATTTTTGAACTCTGAAATTGCCGATTGAAACCTTTTAATCTGAGTATCTGTATTTTCACCAGCTTCGTCTGATTTTGCTAGATGAGAATATATACCTTCTATGTTGCAATTCTTACATTTATTAATTATTGGAAGAAATTTATTTACACGAGAATAATGAACCCCTATACGACCCATTCCTGTATCTATTTTAAGATGGATATTTGCTATTTTATTTAGTTTTTTTGCTTCATTATCTACTTTCATTAATTTTTTGTCAGATGGAACTGTCATTGTCAGATTGTTATCTATGCACATACTTATTTGTTCATCTGTTATTGAAGATAAAACTAATATCGGTATTTTAATTCCAGAATTTCTTAATGTTATTCCTTCTTCTGGGATTGCAACGCCAAGATAGTCTGCTCCAATTTTTTCAAAGAAATGTGCCATCTTTGTAAGACCATGTCCATAAGCATTTCCTTTTACAATGCAAAGTATTTTTTGATTATCCAAGACTTTTTTCACTTCATTAAAATTATGTTGTGCATTTTTGAGATTTATTTCTACAAAAGTTGGTCGAATCGATAAATGTTTATAATTATTTTCCATTAATTTATTATATGATAAGCTTATGTATATGCAAAATTTTATTAAATTTATAATTATTTTTATATTGTCTTTTAGTGTTGCAAATGTATTTGCGGACAATTTTGATATAACAAATATAAATTATTCTTCACCAGAAGCAATAGATATAATATTCACCGGAGATGGTTTTACTACTACAGAACAACCATTCTTTGTATCTAAAGCATTAGAAGCAGAAGGGTATTTAATGAATTCTCTTCCTATAAATACTAGAAATTCTGATTTTAATACATATATGATGGAATTAAATTCAAATGAATCTGGTATATCTATAGATGGTAGTACTACTGTAGATAATTTTTTAGGATCTTATAAAAATAGAGATGGAATGATGCGTTATACTGGTATGTCTGAAGAAGGTAAAAATATCTTACATGAAAATTTAAGGAAAAGATTTAAAAAAAAGATATATGTAATTGTTATTTTAAATGACTCTCATTATGGTGGGTCTGGTCAATTTTTAGATGATGATCTAGTTAGTATAACTCAATCAAATTATGATACAGAGTATGGTTTATTTCGTGGACTTATTATACATGAATTTGGACACTCTTTTGGTAATTTAGCTGATGAATATGGTGGTAGTTGTGATGATGCAAGTAGACCAAGTGAGTGGAATCCAGTTGAGTTCAATAGAAAAAATGTAACATTCGATAATGTTAATGATAGAAAATGGGATTTTTTATCAAATCCTCAATATATTCTAGGAGCTAATTATTGTGATAATGAATGGTATAGAAGTAGCCAAACAGGGATAATGAGAGCTATAACAAGCACAGCAGAGCATAACGAGCTCGGTCAATTTTTAATAAATGAACGTATAGATGAAGAAAAAGATTATAATAATAATTTAACAAGTTTTATCCAAGATACAGTAAGTTCTGATTCTTTTTCTTCGACACAAAATATTCATATACATGCAGACAGTGTTACATTTAAAAATGATATTTATTGTGATGAATTATATGTCGCAAAAAATGCAACATTATATATGAGCCCTGGAACAACAATTAATTGTAATTCAATTATTAATAAAGGAGATATAATTTATAAAAAGAGAATACATCATTCATCTGGTAGTAGAAGGATTTCAAAGAAAAGGTTAAAAGAGATTTTTGGTAATAAAAATGAAGATAATTTTAAAAAAACAAAAGAAGTTAAAGATGATATATGTAATATAAATTATTATAGACTGATAAAATATGGAGATATTGGAGAGGATGTGATGCAAATACAAAGATGTTTAAATTCATTAGGTTATGATGTTGGAATTGAAGATGGAATATACGGACCAATAACATATTCTAAAATTATTAATTATCAAATAAATATGAAATTGAGATTTATTGATGGAATTATTGGTAAAGAGACAATAGGATTTTTACGTTCTTAATCATGGATAGAGAAAAAATTTATTGGAAAATTGAAGCCTTATGGGGTAGGTATTTTAGTTTGCTATTGAGAGGTAGAAAGCAATCTCTGTATCATCATAATAACTTAAAGAAAATACATACTCTTTATAAAAATAATATTTCTCGCTATAATCCAGATTTTCATTTTGTGGAGCAATTTGATTTTATTCCATCAGAAAAAATAGTTCATTTTGATGATAATGGGGAATATTTTGGACTAAAGAAATCTCAGGTTTTGGAAAAAGATGGAAAGCTTATTTATCTTTTTGATAATCATAATAAAATTATTCAGCCATTTTTAGAATATACAGAGGCAACAGGAAAAGCTTTTGATGTTGTGCATATTGATGCTCATAATGATGATGCGGTTTTTCCTGCGGAAAAACCGCATCAACTAGAACTCAAGAACATCCAAAACTATATCGAACAAACCTGCATTTCAGACTTTTTTGATTTTCTTTCTCTTGCCACATTACAAGAAACAAAACAATCTTCTCTCATAAAAAATATCCATCGCTACACAAAAAGCAACGACTTCAAAGAATTTAAAAAACCTCAAAACCCTTATATTTTAAGCCTTGATATAGATATTTTCGGACCAGAAGGAGCTTTTGTAGATATAGAATCAAAGGTAAAAATCATCGCAGAAGCATGGCAAGATGCTGAAATAGTTTGTATTGCAACAAGCCCAGGTTTTATTGATCAGAAATACACACAGGGAATTACTGAGATTTTTTTAAGTCAATGATTTGTTTTTTATTTGTGTAAAAATTGGTATACTATAACTATGGCAAGAAAAGGATCAAATAATGAGGGTTTGCGTAATGCAAACAGAGCAAAAAAAGATGAATTTTATACTCAGCTTTCTGATATTGAAAAAGAATTGAAACATTACAAAAGCCAATTCAAAGGAAAGGTTATTTATTGTAATGCAGACGATCCGTTTGAAAGTAATTTTTTTAAATACTTTGCTTCTAATTTTAACGCACTTGGGCTTAAAAAACTTATTGCCACAAGTTTGCTGGCTCCCCTGTTGTTGGTGGACAACTTTCTTTATTTGATATAGAGGGCTTAAAAACAGTCAAGAAAAAAGAGCCGATGAAAATTGAAATTAACGAAGTAAAAGATAATGATAATGATGGAGCAATTAATTTAGCAGATGTAGAATGGCTTTTGAAAAACGACAAAAATGTTGCCACACCGCTAAAAGAAAATGGTGATTTTAGGAGCAACGAATCAATAGAAATTTTAAAAGAGGCAGATATTGTTGTTACTAATCCTCCGTTTTCTTTATTTCGTCCATATGTTGCACAGTTGGTGGAATACAAAAAGAAATTTTTAATAATTGGAAACATAAATGCTATTTCTTACAGAGATATATTTACATTACTAAAGAATGATAAATTGTGGTTGGGAGCAAGTATTCATAGTGGAGATCGAGAGTTTAGAGTTCCAGATTATTATCCCTTAAACGCTGCGGGTTGCAGGGTTGATGATGATGGTAATAAATATATTCGTGTAAAAGGTGTGCGTTGGTTTACAAATTTAGATTATAAAGAGCGTCATGAGGATTTAATACTTTATAAAAAATATCACGGTAATGAAAATGAGTATCCAAAGTATGACAATTACAATGCTATAAATGTAGACATCACAAAAGATATACCGATGGATTATAAAGATTTAATCGGTGTTCCAATTACCTTTGTAGATAAATATAGTCCAGATCAATTTGAAATTGTAGATGGTATAGGTAGATACAGTATGTTGACAGGACCAACAAAAGAAACAAAAGGTACATATCTAACAAAAATAGATGGCAAGCCGAAATATGCTCGTGTGATTATCAAAAATAAGAAAGTAACAAAATAATTATGAAAAACAATTCGTTTGGACGAAATCAAGTTATTGGAGAAGTTAAATATCTGGAACACAAAGGACACGATTTTGTAAAATCTGCAAAAGTACTTTTGGAGAATAACGAACAGGGAAGTGGAAGTTATTTTGAAAGCATCAATTTTCTCGCGTCACAAGCATTAGAATTATTGCCAAAATCTTTAATAGCCGTAAGTATTTGTTTAAATAAAAATAATGATTCACTGAAAGAAATACGCGGAGTCATTAATAAAAGATTTAAATGTTTAGGTCATAATATCAGTGATATATTTAATGAACCTGAAATTAGTGAATTAAAAAATGCTTTAGATATAGCAAACATAGAAAGGATTAATAACCAAATAGATAGCAATGTTTTTATTGATGAATTTCGTTTTACCATAAAGGATAACTCAACGGAAAAAATTATTCGTATAAAAAATTCAGAAGCAATAAGATATGGATTATTTGCAAAAAATGTAGATGTGGGCGGTAACTCATTGAGTGATATGGAGAACATTGTAAATTTTTTGGAGAAACTTTGCTCCGAAGTTGTGAGGATTATAAGTGAGAGGGTAAAAACATTTGATGCGATAAATTAAAAGTAACAAAATAATTATGAAAATAGAATTAAAAAAAATCATTGTTCGTGAATTAACAAATGGCTTTGAAGATAATGCTGAAGCTGGTGTTGTCGGCTATGGAGGAAAACTTGATATTCGTCCACCATACCAAAGAGAGTTTATTTATAATGACAAACAAAGAAATGCGGTAATTCACACAATCACAAAAAATTTTCCGCTTAATGTAATGTATTGGGCAGTTCGTGAAGACGGAAATTTTGAAATAATTGACGGGCAACAAAGAACAATTTCAGTTTGCCAGTATGTAAACGGAGATTTTTCTGTAAACGGACTTGCTTTTCATAATTTAACAAACGATAAGCAAAAACAAATTTTAGATTACGGATTAACTGTATATTTTTGCTCTGGAACAGACAGCGAAAAATTGGAATGGTTTAAAACAATCAATATTGCTGGTGAAAAATTGACTGATCAAGAGTTGCGTAATGCTGTTTATTCTGGCTCATGGGTTACTGATGCCAAAAAATATTTTAGCAAAACTGGTTGTGTTGCTTATCAAATTGGAAGTGATTATTTGAACGGCTCACCAATTCGTCAAGATTATTTGGAAACAGCAATAAAATGGATTTCAGACGGAAAAATTGAAGAATATATGTCAAAACACCAACACGATCAAAATGCAAGTGCCTTGTGGCGTTATTTTCAAGATGTAATCATTTGGGTTGAAACAACTTTCACCAAAAAAAGAAGATTTATGAAAGGTGTTGATTGGGGGACACTTTACAATAAATACAAAGATGAAAAATACGACACGGAGAAAATTGAAAAAGAAATTGCAAAATTGATACTTGATGACGATGTTACTAAAAAAAGTGGTATTTATCCTTATATATTAACTCGTGATGAAAAATATCTTTCTATTCGTGCTTTTACTCCAGCAATAAAGCAAAAAGTTTACGAAAAACAAAAAGGTATTTGTGCAAAATGTGGCGAACATTTTGAATTGGAAGAAATGGAAGCGGATCATATTACACCTTGGCACGATGGAGGAAAAACAATAGAAGAAAATTGCCAAATGTTGTGTAAGGAGTGCAATAGGAGAAAGTCGGGGAAATAATTTTATGGTGAAGTCTTTGTAGGTTGTGAAAAGCGTAGCTTTTCGCAATTTTTTCTTTTAAAAGAACTCCTTTTTCTGTGTAAAATAGGGAATAGCTTACAATTTTTTTCATACATATATTATATACTTTGTTTGCTTGACCTTTTTGGTAAAAAAAGTAGTATGGAGAGCAATGAATTCCCTTGTGGATTCATAAATATTATTAACTTTTAATTACAAAGCATAGTTATTATGTGGAGTACCCTTAGGTTATAGGCTTTATGAGTCTATTATCAAGGAACAATTAAAGAGTTGAGGGTTTGTGTGTTGCTGTTGCGAAAAGCGTAGCTTTTCGCAACATAAAACATGCATTTTCTCACTCATAACAGATATGACACGATCACTTAAGAAAGGTCCTTATGTTGACCCTCGTGTTTTGAAAAAAATTGAGGGAAAAGATCCGCTGAACACACCAGCAATTAAAACATGGTCACGAGCATGTGTAATTTCTCCAGAAATGGTTGGATTTACCTTCGCAGTGCATAATGGACGAAAACACATTGATGTTCTCGTAAGCGAGGATATGATTGGACATCGACTTGGAGAATTTTCTCCAACAAGAACTTTCCATAGACATGGAGGTAAGATGCAAAAAGAGCTAGACCAAAAGAAAAAAGAAGCAGAAATTCAAGCTGCAAAAGCAGCTCGAGCTGTATAATATAATATTATTATGAAAGCAAGCTTAAAAAATTATCGTCAATCACCAAGAAAGGTTAGATTGGTAGCAGACTTAATAAGAGGTAAAAAAGTTTCTAAAGCTCTTTTGGAACTTAATTATTTACCAAAACGTGCAACTGAGGTAATAAAGAAACTTATTAATTCTGCAATTGCGAATGCAGAAAAGAATTTCAAAGTATCATCTGATGATTTAGTAATTAAAGAAATTACTGTGGATCAAGGAGTTACACTAAAACGTTATAGACCGCGGGCTCGAGGTGTTGCAAAACGTATTAATAAAAGAACATCTAATATCGCCTTAACCCTTGGCGTTAAAAAATAATTATGTCAAAAATAGTACATCCATATGCACATAGACTTGGTACAATCAGAGGTTGGAAATCAAGATGGTTTGCAAATGGTCAAAAATATAAAGACTTTTTAAAGAATGATATCTTGATAAGAGATTTCCTTGAAAAGAAGCTGAAAGGAAAATATGTTTCGTCAATCGAATTTGAACGAGATCAAAAATCTACAAAGATTATAATTAAAACATCAAGACCAGGTTTCATAATTGGTAAATCTGGAGACGGAACTGTAAAACTTACAAAAGAGGTTATTAAAGAGATGAAAAGAAAAAATATTTCTTTATCACCTGATTTTTCAATAGATATAGTTGAAATAAGGAACCCAGATTCTGATGCAATGATTGTTGCACAGCAGATTGCAGAAGGATTAGAAAGAAGACTTCCATTTAGAAGAGTTTCTAAACAGATGTTAGATAAGATAATGTATGATAAGGGAGTGAAGGGGGCAAAGATTGTTTTATCTGGTCGATTAGGTGGAAATGAAATGGCTCGAAGAGAAGAAGTAAAGCGTGGTGGAATACCATTACAATTTATAAGAGGAGATGTTGATTATGCTACATACAGAGCTAATTTACCTTATGGAGTTATAGGGGTTAAGGTTTGGATTTATAAAGGTGATACCTTAGAAACTAAACAAAATAATAAATAAGTATTATGTTATTTCCAAAAAAAGTTAAATTTAGAAAATGGCAGACTGGACGTAAGAATCCAAAGAAGATTATGAATGCAGCACGCGGGACTAGACTTCAGAATGGATCGTTCGGTTTAAAGGCTATTACAAACGCACGAATGACTTCTAATCAGATTGAATCAGCTCGTAAGGTATTGACTAGAGAAGTTGGAAAATTTGGTAAATATTGGATTAGAATATTTCCAGATCGTCCTATTACTAGAAAAGCTGCTGAAGTTGGTATGGGTAAAGGTAAGGGAGACCCACAAGGATTTTGTTTTGAAGTATTACCTGGAAGGATAATGTTTGAAGTTGGTAATGTTTCAGAGAAGGTTGCTCGTGAGGCATTAAGAAAAGCAGGAAGTAAATTGCCAGTGAAAGTGAAAATTATTAGTGCAAAAGATATTTATTAATCAATCGTATAAAATTATGACTATAGAAAATAAAAAAAGTAAAAAAATCCTAATAGGTAAAGTTGTATCAGATGCGATGGATAAGACTATTGTTGTAGAAGTTGGACGTTTTGTAAAACATCCAAAATATAAGAAATTTTACACAATAAATAAGAAATATCATGCACATGATGAAGAAAACCGATATAGAATTGGTGATAAGGTCGAAATTATTGAAACAAAACCTATTTCAAAGAAAAAGAGCTTTAAGGTTATTTACAAATAAGTATTATGATTCAAGTAGGAACAAACGTAAAAATTACAGATAATACAGGTGGGAAAACAGGTAGGGTTTTTAAAATACTTGGTGGGTCTAAAAGGAGATATGCTAGACTTGGTGATCTTGTTGTTCTTTCAATAAAAACAGCAGAACCAAGAAAACTTGTTAAGAAAAAAGATGTTGTTAGAGCTGTTGTTGTAAGGCAAAATAAAGAATTTAGACGAAAAGATGGATCATATATTCGTTTTGATGATAATGCTGTTGTAATTATTGATTCAAAGGGTGAACCGAAAGGAGCTCGTATATTTGGGCCGATACCACGTGAATTAGCAGAGAGAGGATATCAAAAAATCATCTCATTAGCACCAGAAGTATTATAGTATTATGAAAATAAAAAAAGGAGATAATGTTATTGTGAAAAGTGGTTCACGTAATGACAAAGGAAAAAAAGGAAAGGTATTGAGAATTTTTAATAGTACAAACAAAATTCTTGTAGAGGGAATAAACATTAAGAATAAGGTAACAACAGATCCGCAGGGAAAGAAAAAAAATGTTAAAGTGGAATACCCTATAGATGTATCTAATGTTATGTTTTTTGATGATAAAGCTAAAAAAGGGACAAGATTAGGCTTTAAAGTAGGGGATAAGGGTGATAAGATTCGTATTGCTAAAACAAGCGGAACTGAATTAAAATAAATACTATGAAATCATTAAAAGAAAAACAAGCAAAAGCCTTTGAAGAATTAAAAAAAGATTTAGGTATAGATAATATAATGGATGTACCTAGTATAGAAAAAATTGTAATAAATGTTGGTACTGGATCTCGTCAAAAGAAAGATAGATTTGCTAATGATTATATTTCTGAACAATTGGCGATAATTACAGGTCAAAAGCCATCAATCAAAGAAGCAAAATCATCTATTGCTGGATTTAAAATAAGACAGGGTGATAAGGTTGGACAATCAGTTACTCTTAGGGGGGAGAAGATGAATTCTTTCTTTGATAAGTTGATTAATATTGCATTACCTAGAACAAAAGATTTTAGAGGAATAGATACTAAATCAATTGATAAGATGGGTAATCTTACGATTGGTATTAAGGAACATACAATATTTCCTGAAACAGGAGATGAAGAATTACATAAAATTTTTGGACTTTCTATTACAGTAGTAACTTCGGCAAAAGATAAAACACAATCAGAAGCTTATTTAAGGTTTCTAGGTGTTCCATTAAAGAAAAAAACTAATTAATATTAGTTTTTTTCTTTATAAAACATTGTTATTTGTTATAATTGACTTATGAATTTTTTTAAAGATTTAAAGAATAAAACATGGATTGATTGGGTAAAAATTATTATTGCTATAGATATATCTTCTGTTGGTATTGGTTTGATTATAGGGATAGACTTCCATGTATTCGCTAATTTATTAGGGTTTATTACTAGAATATTCTTTGGTATATTATATGTTTTTGTCGCTGTGCTGATGTTGAAACGTGTATTTCCAACAATATTACATGTTGATGGGAATGATGAACTTGAAAAAGGAGATTCTAAAACAAATTTAGACATAATTATGTGGGCTACTTTTATTAAAAAGATTTTTAGAAAATTAATTAAGAGGGTTGTAAGAATTTCAGAAATAATTATGGATAAAATAGATGAACGACTAGATAAGATTGAGTCTTTCTTTAAAAAAAGAAAGGTAGAGATAAGGAGTGAAATAAAAGAAGTTACAAGAAATAGTAATATGAGTTCTAGAGATATAAGAAATAGGTTTTTAAAGTTTTTTGAAAACAGAGGTCATGTGATATTAGAATCTGCATCTGTAGTATCGAGTGATATTTCTGGAGAGACTAATTCAACATTGTTTAATACAGCTGGGATGCAACCACTTATTCAATATCTTATGGGTAAGAAACATGATAAGGGAGATAGGCTTGTCAGTTCTCAGAAATGTATAAGGACTATAGATATAGATGAGGTGGGAGATAATACACATGCAAGCTTTTTTGAAATGCTTGGAAATTGGTCGCTTGGTGATTATTTTAAATATGATTCAATAACATGGTCGTGGGAGTTTTTAACTAGTTCAAAAGTTGGTCTTGGTCTTGATCCTAGGAGAATTTTTGTAACTGTATTTACCGGTGGAGAGATTGATGGTAAGTATATAAAAAGAGACAAGGAATCCATAGAAATATGGAAAGATATTTTAGAAGATTCTGGTCTTGATCCTGCAAAACGTATTTTTTATAAATTAAAAGATAATTGGTGGTCTGCTGGAGATAATTCACCTTGTGGGGCGACAACTGAAATATTTTATGATTTATCTGGTGAATTTTTGAATGGTTTAAGTCAAGATGAATTCGAAAAATTTGAAAGCGAACAAAAAATTGTTGAAATTTGGAATAATGTTTTCATGGAGTTTATAAAAGAAAATGGTGTTGTTGTTGGCAATTTAGATAAAAAGAATGTAGATACTGGTGCTGGATTAGAGAGACTTACTGCAGTTTTACAAAGAGTTACATCTATTTATGATACTGATTTATTTTCTTCCATAATGGATGTAATCAAAAAAGAAGCTTCTTTGTTTTCGGAATATGAGGCACGTATTATTGCTGACCATATAAAGACATCAATGTTTATGATAATAGATGGTGTTAATGTATCAAATACTGGTCGTGGATATGTTTTAAGAAAGATGATCAGAAGAGCAGTTAATAACATGAATATAATAGATTTTGATAGTTCAAATATTAAATCAATTATAAATAGTATAGTTTTAATATATGAAGACATATATTCATTTTCAGATAATCTCTCTAAAATAGAAGAAGTTTTTAATACAGAAATGAATAGATATTTAAAAATTCTAGAAGATGGACGCAAAGAATTAAAAAAACTTTCAATGAAAGATGGTTTTAATTTAAGTGGTAAATTAATTGCAGATTTAGAACAGACATATGGTTTACCTTTTGACATGACTAATGATATTGCTGAAGATATGGGTATAAAGATATCTGAACATGAAATTATAGAATATAAAAGATTAAAAAAGGAGCATCAAGAAAAATCACGAACAGCTGGTTTGGGAAAATTTAAAGGTGGACTTGCAGGTGATACTAAGAAGATACGAGCTTTTCATACAGCAACACATCTTATGCTTGCTGGATTGCGTAAGTATCTTGGAGATAGTGTTTATCAAAAAGGGTCAAATATAACAGAAGATAGAACACGTTTTGATTTTACATATCCGGAAAAAGTATCACGCGAAATACTTGATAAAGTAGAAGAATATGTAAATAATGCTATAAAAACAGATGCTGATGTAATTATGGATGTAATGGAAAATGAGAAGGCAAAAGAAAGTGGTGTTGTAGGTTCTTTTTGGGAAAAGTATCCTGATGATGTAAAAGTATGGACTATAGAAGATAAATACAAGAATATCTATTCTAAAGAACTTTGTGGTGGTCCACACGTAAAAAGTTTATCTGAAATTGCAGGTTTTGGTGTATTTAAAATTAAAAAAGAATCATCATCATCAGCAGGAGTTAGACGTATAAAAGCAACATTTGAATAATATTTAAAATTAGTTTAATAATAATTAATTTATAGCTTTTTATTTGTGTTGTATATGGTTAAAAGAAAAATAATCCTATTAAAAAAGATATCACATTTGCAGTAAAGGATAAAATAATTGCATGGTGGATCTTAGTCTTAAACAAAAATAAATAAAATACTGCTTCAATAATAAAGACAGATATTTCACCTATTAATATGTAATGTGTTCTTTGCGAAATAAATACAGGTAAGATGAACCAAAGGTATGGTAAAGTTAATGTTGATGCAAAAAAGGATGTTATAATAATATTTAGTTTTGTTGAATTTATATATTTAAATATATATTTCATAAATAAAAATACAATAGGTATTTCTATTATATTTGTCAAACATAATGCTATAAGAAATTTATATTCGTAGATCATCAGTTTATTTAAATAGATTATTTAAGAAATTCATAAAAATATTCCAAATTGTTTTTCTTTCATGTTTACTTCTAAAGCTGACATCTTCATGTATGTTATCATTTTTCCTTGTTTGGTTAGATATTTTATTTGTATTTTCTTTTGAAATTATTTTTTCGGCATCTTTTCTTTTATGTTTTATATTTTGTTCTGTATTTTTTTTACATTGAAAATTTTCAATTTTATCTTTTCTATTATTATATGAAGATATCCTTCTTGAGAGATAAAGTCCATATCCTCCATTTTCTTTTTTGTAAATTTTATATTCTTCGGTGATACCGTTCAGTGGGTCATCGTTTTTGACAGGACTATGATAGTGTTTGATATTTTGTATCAAAATATTATTTTGATTTATTGATAAATCTTTATTTTTATTCCAATATAAATCTATATTGCTAAATTTATAAAAACTTAGACATAGATCATTTGAAATAAGACTTTTACTTTTCATAATTTCGTATGAATTAGCTACAATACCTATATTAAAATCATTTAAATTTGTAATTTTTGTACAAAATGTTACAGGCTTATAACCATCCATAATAATATCAGCATTTATAGATTTATTAGATATAAAGAATAGTACAATTAGTATTGTTAAGAATATTGTTATTTTTTTCATATTATTATTTATAATATTAAATATAATAACATTATACCACAAGCAAAATAAAAAAGCTTTTCTTTGTTTTTCTTTAGGTGTTGATATAATATATTGTATATGAAAAAAATATTCGAATCTGTTTTAATATTGATTATCTTTTATGGTGTTTATTCTATTTTTGATTTACTTTCTAAATATATTTTTAAAGATGTTAAAAACATTATCATTATAATGATATCACTTGTTGTTTCTTTTCTAATATTATTAACATATAAATTAATTATTTCTTCTAGTATAAAAGGAGATATGAAAAAACACATAGATAATTTAAAGACAGAAATAAAGAGAAAGGAAGAAGAGGTAATAAAAGTAAAAGATACTAATAATGATTTAATTGTTAGTAATAATAAGTTAAATGACTCTAGATAAATAAAATTATGTTAAAGAATAAACAACATTATATTATATTTGATATAGATAGTAGTTCTGTCGGTACACTTGTTTTCGATGTGTCAACTAATAGTGAGGTTTTTACTATACGTAGATCAATCGATAAGGGAGAAAATATAGAATTTGATAGTTTTTTTAGAAAGACTATTAAAACATTTAAGTCTGTGGCAGAGAAAGCACATAAGCATTCTGGGAATAATATTGCTGGTATTTTTTTGAATATTTCATCTCCATGGGTTAGTTCACAAAATAGAGTTATTCATTTTGAGAAAGAAAATGAATTTATATTTACAGAAAAAGTTAAACATTCAATTCTTGAAAAAGAGACTAACAAGCCTTTAAGTTATACAAGTGATTTTATCGGAAATGAATGGGTATCTATAATAGAGAATAGAGAGTTAAATATTTTTATAAATGGATATTTGACTAGAAAAACATATAATAAAAAAGCCAAATCAATTGATATACATAAATTGGTAAGTGTAATGTCAGATGAAACTATGAATTCATTTATTAGTGTTATTGAACATACTTTTCATATTAGGCCAGAACTTTTTTCTAATAAATTTATGAATTATAAGTCTATAATTAATCTATTTAAAGAGGGAAATGATGTATTAAATATAGATGTGAGCGGAGAGGTTACTGAATTGAGTATTATTTTGAAAAATAGATTGGTTAAAATTGGTACAATACCATCTGGTATCAGTCATATTATTAGACATCTCTCAAGATCTTTGAATATTTCATATTTAAAGGCTGAATCTATTATTATCATGTATCAAAATAATGAAGTAGATATTAAGTATAGGACGAGAATAGAAGAATCTATGAGGAAATCATTTTTAGCTTGGTTTAAGAATTTTTATGATTTTTTAGATGAGGCGTCAAAGGAGTATATTATTCCAAGCACAATACATCTTATTTCACAGGAATCTTTTTTCGGTTGGTTAAGTGAGTGGATATTGAAGACAGAAGAAATTAGTGAGCATATTCATTCAAATGAAAATATATCTATATTAGATACTAAGGGGTTATTTAGACAAAAATATAAAGATCTATATGTTAATATAACAGATGATAATTTAATGATGTGTTTAAATTTTGTTAATATATTTTATATAGATAGTTTGTCATAAATAATGAATAATTTAGATAGAAGAAAAAAGATTGGTGATGGAATTCGTCATTCAAAAATAAAAAAAGATATATCAATTGGTGTTAATACTGATAAGTATTTTAATGATGAAAATAAGTATGTAGATATATCTGATCAGTATAAGAAAGACACACCTAATAATGTTTTTAATAAAAGTAATAATTTAACGATAAATAATTATTTAGGAGACTCCTCTTATAAAAAAGATTCATTTTTTCTATTTATAAAAAGAAATAAGGTTTTTTTAAAGAGTGTTATTTTTATATTATTATATCTTTATATATTATTTTTTATTTTTAATAAATTGGAAAATACAGAAATAGAAATAACTCCTAAGACAGAAAAGATTTCAGAAATTAAAAAAATAAGTTCTTATTTAAGACCAGAATATAATCAACTTGGTTTTAGTATAATGATGTTATCAGATTCGAGACAAGAAAGTGTAATTTCAGACGAGAAAGTAAATACTTCAGATAGAGCGAGTGGAGAGATTACTATATTTAATAATTATAGTACAGAACCACAACGTTTATCTCCAAATACTAGATTTGAGTCTGTTTCAGGTAAGGTTTTTCGGACATCAGATAATTGGATTGAAATACCAGGGAAAACCACAAAAGGTCCTGGTACTACTAAAGTTATTATATATGCTGATGAGGTTGGTCCAGAATATAATATAGATGTTACTGATTTTACAATCCCTGGTTTTAAAGAAGCTGGACTTACTGCTAAATATAATGATATATATGCACTATCTCTTAAGTCATTTAGTGGTGGTTTTAATGGGGATAGATTAAAATTGAGTGATAATAAAAGAGAAAGTACAATCCATGACCTTGAGAGTGAATTAAAAGAAAATCTTATTAATAGACTTGCTATTGAAAAAACAAATCGTGCCATATTAGTAGATAATTCTATTCAAATTGTATTTGATGTTCCTGTGTTAGAAGAAGATATTAAAAAAGGAGAAACTCGTATAATACAAAAGGCAAATATATTTGCTGTAATAATAGATAAGAAGAATTTAGAAGACTTTTTAAGGAAAAGATATCTACATAATGTAGATAAAGATGATGTTTATTTGCTAGATTCTGGTAATTTTAAGTTTGTCTATGGTGGTGGAAATATTGACTTCAAAGAGTTAAAGAATATTGATATTGATGCCAATATAGATGCAATTTTTGAATGGAGACTTGATATCAATTTAATAAAAGAATCTTTACGTGGTTTAAATAAAAGAGATATCCTAGATATATTAAAAGAGTTCGACGAGATAGATTCTGCAGTTATAAAAATAAGGCCATTTTGGCGGAAGTTTATATCTAATGATTTAAATAGAATAAAGATAAAAAATCTTGGTAATATATAAAAAAATAATTTGTAACAATTATTTTTTTATATATATGCAACATATCTTTTTAGATAATCTAAAATATTTCTCGTGTCTTTTTGTCTAGTATCTGATTGTAATATTATAACACCTATGTTTTTTATTTGGTCATTTGCTAATTTTATTTGATAGTATCCGATACTAGTTTGCCTAGCTGCATTTGTGTAACCTGTCTTTCCACCCATAAATTCTGAAAAGTTTGAAGCTTTATTTATATTCCTCCAAATATATCCATGTGTTTGTACTACATTTAGTTTTGATATGTTTACAATTTGAGGGTATCTATTACGTATTATACGCATAAGTTCAAATAGATCTCTTGCTGTTGATACATTATCCTCAGACAGACCTGTTGGATCTTCAAAGAATGTATTATTTATATTATTTTTTTTCATTAAAATATTCATTTGATCTATGAATAGATTTCTATTTCTTTGTTGTGCTATTATTTCTCCAGCATCATTAGATGATACAAGTAATAATGGATATAGTAATGTACGTATTGTCAGCTTATCTCCCATGTTAAATTTTGCACGAGAACCTTCAACTTTCAGTTTTTCTTTTGTTATAATGGCAAGTTCGTTTGGCTCTAATATTTCTGCGGCAGTAAATGCTGTTATATATTTTGTCAATGATGCAATTGGAAATTGTGTAATTGGTTTTCTTTCAAAAATTATTTCTCCTGTATCTAGATCTCCTACTAGAAAGCTTCTAGCCCTTATGTTTCCTAATTTTTCAAGGTGTTGGAGTATGTATCTAGCTTCTTCTAATTCTCCTTTACCTTTCTTTTTAAATGTAAATATGTTATTAATTTTTTCTTGCTTTTCCTCTTTTTTTAAAATATCTGGTTTATGTTTTTCTTTTGTGTCAATTGTAAATGTATGACTTTTTTGTATACCGAAAGCTATAGAGAATATAGAAAATGAACCTATTAAAAAGGCTAAAGCTAATGTAAATTGTGCTATATGTAATTTTCTATCTCCATTCATATATTATATATTATATTTTAGTTCTTTTGTCAAATGTGGTATATTTCTTTTTGTTTTGCACTAAAGAATAATCTATTAGACGTTTTCTTAAATCAACTTTTTTTATTTTTATTTTTATTTTATCTCCAAGTTTATATGATATACCAGTTCTTTTTCCTTTTATTATTCCTGATTTTTCAATAAACTCAAAAAAATCATTTCCAAGATCCCTTAACCTTATCATTCCCTCTGATCTAGATTCATATTCGGCTACAAATATACCAAATTTTCCAGCACCAGTTACTATAGCATCAAAAACCTCGTCTTTGTTTTTGTCTGCCATATATTCAACTTGTTTAAGTTTTATAGAATTACGTTCTGCGGTTACTGCAGATTGTTCTTTTTCAGATGAGTGTATACACATTTTTTCATACCAATTTTGATCATATTCAAATTCTGTATTTGATAATTTATGTTGTAATAATCTGTGTGCAAGTATATCAGGATATCTCCTTATCGGAGAAGTAAAATGTGTATAATATTTAAATGCAAGTCCAAAATGTCCAATATTTTTTGTAGTATAAATTGCTTTTTGCATTGATCTTACAATTGCTGTTTGCAAGGTGTCATATATTTCTGTTCCTTCTGCTTTTGTTATTATCTCTTGAAGTTCTTTTGGCTGGATTATTCCACCAATAAGCTTTGTTTTATATCCAAATAATTTTAAGAACTCTTGTAATTTTTCCATTCTGTCATATTCAGGTTTATCATGAACTCTATATACAAAAAAATCGCTATCTGACATGTATTTTGCAACTCTTGAATTTGCAAGTAACATAAATTCTTCTATAAGTTTATTAGTATCTATTCGTTCTTTTACTTTAACAGATATAGGTTTACCTTCTTTGTCTAGAATGAATTTTACCTCATGTGTTTCAAAGGTAAGAGCTCCGTTATTGTGTCTTTTTTCTTCATATATTTTTGATATCCGATTTAATTCTAACAATTCATAAGAATATAATCCTGACTCATTATTAATTATTTCTTGAGCTTCTTCGTATGTAAATCTTTTATTTGAATTTATTAAAGTTCTACCATACCATTCTTTTATTATATTACCTGTGTTGATATCTATTTCAAAAATTGCAGAAAAAGCTAATTTATCTTCTCCTTCTCTTAATGAACATAATTCATTCGAAATAGCTTCTGGTAGCATTGGTATTGTTCTATCTACCAAGTATACAGACGTAGTTCTTTTTTGAGCTTCCTCATCAAGTAGTGACCCAGGCATAACATAATGTGATACATCTGCTATATGTATTCCTATTTCATATGTATCTTTATTAATTTTTTTGAACGATAAAGCATCATCAAAATCTTTCGCATCTTCCGGATCTATTGTAAAAGTTAACGTATCTCTTATATCAAGTCTGTTACTTAATTCATCTTTAGTTATTCCATTTTTTTTTAGATTATTGGCTTCTTCTTCTACATCATTTGGGAAAGAGAAATCAAAACCTTGTTCAAGAGCCATGCCTTTCATATTTGCATCATTTGAATCTGGATTTCCAAGATGTTTTACAATATGACCAGTCAGTATTGGTGTATATGAATTTATTTCTATATATGCTTTTTCTCCTATCTTAGGATTATCTGCTAATGAATTATGAATAAAAATTTCTGGAATTTTAAAATCATCTGGATATAAAATAAAATCATTTCCATGTTTTTTGATAATTCCTACAAAACCAGTTTTTGCTCGTTCTACTATCGCTATTATTTCTCCTTCTTTTTTTATTATATCATTTATTTGAACACGAACTATATCACGTGATAACGCTGTTCCTGATTCATGTTTTGGAACTTCTATAATATCACCAGTATCACGGTTTTTTATATAAGCAATTCCATTCTTTCCCAAAGAGTAACGTCCTTCAAATATATTGTTTTTTTGCATAGCTCTTATTATAACGGAAAGTAAAGCTTTCTGCTAATCTAAAATGAAAAAGTGGTTTTGCTTCGCAAAACCACTTTTTCATACATTGTTAATTTCGTAATCAATTAGGACACTCTGTTAATATAAAGATATGAGAAAAATAAGTAAATTATCCACAGTTTTGTTAAAGTTCCACTTGACAAATCTCTCTATCTCTGCTTAACTGATACATGAATCGATAAATATACATACGAGATGTATGTTTTGATAATTTATAACAATAAAATATATAAGTCATGACAAAAGCTTCATACACACAGTACAGAAAGATAAGTCAATATATTGACGATTTAAAAAGAAGATTAATTGAAGGATCATTATCTTTCAGTGAATTCAAAAAAGTAACAGGGCCATTAATCGGACAATACCCGTCACTTTTTCCAACCGAAACATCTCACTTGAGATTAATCGGAGAAAGAACCATTTCTGTAACCAAAGCAGGTAAAGGAATGGATCAAAATAACAAATACCCATTTGATTGGGTAGATATTAATTTTGATAACTGGGATGCACAGACCATATCTGTCCCAACTACCATTACAAAAGCTCTTGTATACGAGCAAATGAAAGATGGTACTTTTGCAGAAATTTTTGGATCATTTAATACAGATCTTGATTTGCTCGAGTTTAAAACACACGAACAAATCAAAGACTTTGTTGAAAAAAATCCAGGTCTACTACACCCAAAAGGATACAATACATTCTCCTTTTTTAGAAATAAAAAAGGAGAACGCTTCGTTGCGATCGTGAGCTGTGATTCTGATGGTGACTTGGACGTGAATGTCAATCGCTTTTCGCGCGACCTTGTGTGGATTGCTGAGTATGCGTTACGCTTTGTCATTCTTGCTACAAAAAACTTGGAATCTAAGAGCTAGACTCTTAGATCCTCAATACATTAGACCCTTTCTTCAAGATTGGGTCTTTTTATTTACGAATATATATCTAATCTTTTACAGAGGTGACATTTGTTATATTCATATATATATTGTAAATAATTTATATGTGTATTGATATGTTTAAAATAATATGATAGTATAAAATTAAATTTTTAGTAGATATTCTACAGCCGACCTAGCGTTCTAGGAAAATTTAATATTTTAAAAATATGAGAAGGATTATATTTGTTACTTGTATTAGTATTTTATTTTGTAGTTCAATTTTTAGTCAAAATCAAAATATGGATGATCTTTTTGGGAAAGATCTTTTGGGTGGAAAAGGTATATTGGAAGTTCCGATTGATTATGACGTTGGTATTTATACAGATAGTTTTACAATCATTGATTATCTGAAAGCTGGACATAGTTATAAAATAGAATTATTTGAGTTAAGAAATAAACAGGACCCTGGTGAATGCATTATGTTCTTAAAAGAAAAGGACGCTTTATTTCTTGGGGATATTGGTTTATTTTTTCTAAAAAGATATAGACCAGATATTTTTATTGATGGATCTTATATGATTTCCTTTTTAGAAAAGGAAAAATTACCAGTCGGTATTGATAATTATAAGTTGATACCAAAGTTATATAGGTATGGAGATTTTTATAAATTAGATTATTCAATTTATAGATTTACTATAAATACTGAATTTATTAGACATATATTATTATGTGTCAGTAATGATTTTAAAAAATAGTATAACTTTTTAAGTACCCTTTCTTTTTAAAGATTGGGTCTTTTTACTTGCTAAAAAAATGAATAATGATAATATATTTTCATATGTTAATGCTTAGATTACAACGAATAGGACGCCGAAATGAAGCACACTTCAAAATGGTAGTCATTGAAAAAACAAAAGGACCAAAATCACAAAAATATGTTGATATTGTTGGTTCATACAATCCAAAATTGGGACGTGTACAAATAGATGAAGAAAAAGCAAAAAGATGGATTTCCCAAGGAGTTCAGCCTTCTGATACAGTATACAATATGCTTGTGAGTAATGGAATCATTGAGGGAAAGAAAAAGAATGTACTCCCTCATAAATCTCCAGTGATTGATGAGGAAAAACTTGCTCGAGAAAAAGAAGAAGCGGAGGCAAAAGCACTAAAGGAAGCCGAAGAAAAAGTGGCAGCAGAAGAATCAGAAGAATCAGAAGAAGCAAAGGTTGTAGCTGAAACGACAGAAGAAACACAAAGCGAAGCTTCGGTAAAAACTGAGATTGAAGAAGTTAAAGAAGAGGTAAAAGAAGAAGCTTCAGAAACGAAAGAAGAAGAAATAAAAACCGAAGAAGTTACTGAAACTAATAATGAAGAAACAGAAACAAAAAAAGAAGACAAATAGTCTTCTTTTTTATTGAAATATTTTATTTATTCGCATATACTATATATGCGACGCACTTATTTATAGTGTTCGCTGGTTTACCTGTAAAAGTGACCAGCGGCGGCACTCACATAGAATGTTAAGTGGAGCTCGCACCCGCTGGTCACTTTTGCGGGTAAAAAGAAGAGGTCTACTAATGTAGACCTCTTCTTTTTTAGTTATTCTATGATAACATTGTAATCATGAAAATAATTAAAAAGATCTTTGGTGATGAAAGCACTAAGGCAATAAAAAAAGCAAAAAAAACCATAGAGATAATAAATAATTTAGAGTCTTCTTTTGAAAAATTATCTGATGACGACTTATCTAAGAAGACAATTGAATTCAAAAAATTATTAAAAGATGGAAAAAGTTTGGATGATATTTTACCAGAAGCTTTTGCTACAGTAAGAGAAGTATCAAAGCGTACATTACAAATGCGTCCATATGATGTTCAACTTATTGGTGGAATTATGTTACATAAAGGAACAGTAACAGAAATGAGAACAGGAGAAGGGAAAACACTTGTCTCTACATTACCACTATATTTAAATGCACTAGAAGAAAAAGGAGCTCACATAGTAACAGTTAATGATTATTTATCTAGGCGTGATGCACAATGGATGGGACAAATCTTTGCTTTTCTTGGTCTTTCTGTTGGTGTTATAAACGATCAAAATCAGTCATATGTTTATGACCATGGTCATAAAGAAGTTGATGAAGAAAGAGATAAACTTGGATCATATAAAGTATTTTATGAATTTTTAAAACCAGCATCTAGGAAACGTGCATATGAATGTGATATTACATATGGAACTAATAATCAATTTGGATTTGATTATCTTAGGGATAACACTACTCAACATGAATCGCAGTTAGTTCAAAGAGACCACCACTATGTGTTAGTTGATGAAGTAGATTCGATACTTATTGATGAGGCACGTGTTCCATTAATTCTTTCTACTGCGGCTGAAGATGCACAAGGGTTATACACAACTATGAATTCAATTGCTGGTTCTTTGATTAAGGATGTAGATTATGAGGTTGATGAAAAATTGAGAGCCATAACAATAACAGAAGCAGGAATAAATAAAGCAGAAAAATTACTTAAAATAAAGAATATTTATACACAAGAAAATATTAAATTTGTACATCACTTAGAAACTGCAGTTAGAGCACATGCTATCTTCATTAAGGATAAAGATTATGTGGTAAAAAATAATGAGGTTATTATTGTAGATCAGTTTACTGGGCGTATGCAAGAGGGAAGGAGGTATTCTGATGGGTTACATCAAGCATTAGAGGCAAAAGAGCGTGTTCAAATTCAACAAGAATCAAAAACAATGGCGTCTATTACATACCAGAATTATTTTAAGTTTTATAAAAAACTTTCAGGTATGACAGGAACAGCGAAATCTTCAGAGGAAGAGTTTCAAAAAGTATATGGATTAGATGTTATTGTTATTCCTACAAATAAACCAGTTGCGCGTATTGATAATTTAGATTTAATTTATCAGAATGAAGAAGCTAAGTTTAAATCAATTGCTAAAAAAATAAAAGAGAAACAGTCTAAAGGTCAACCTGTTTTAGTTGGTACTGTATCTGTAGAAAAGAATGAACTTTTATCAGCTTATTTAAAACAAGCTGGTATTCCTCATAATATTTTAAATGCTAAGAACCATGAACATGAAGGTGAGATAATAGCTCAGGCAGGTAAAAAAGGGTCAGTTGTAATTGCTACAAATATGGCAGGTAGAGGAGTTGACATTAAACTTGGTGGAAATCCATGTGAACCAGGAGAAGATGAAGAAGTTAAGGAATTAGGTGGTCTATTTGTTCTTGGAACAGAACGACATGATGCACGACGTATTGATGACCAATTACGTGGACGTGCTGGTAGACAAGGCGATGCTGGGGAAACACAATTTTATGTTTCAATGGATGATTCTATAATGCAAATTTTTGGAGGAGATAGAGCAAAAAATATAGTGAAAACATTAGGGTTATCTGATGATGAACCGATTCAGAACAAGATGATTTCTCGTCAGCTTGAAAATGCACAGAAAAAAGTTGAAGGATTTCATTTTGATGGCAGAAAGGCAGTACTTGACTATGACAATGTTCTTTCTTATCAGAGAGACACTATATATAAACGTCGTAAGAAGATTTTGATTGGAGATAAAGAGACACTTAAAGAAATAGAATTAGAAGTTTTAAAGGTCGATGAAAATTTTTCTAAAGAAATAAAATCTAAAAAAGAAGAATTAACTGAAGTGCAATATAATATTTTATTTAAACAGATTGCTCTTTATGTGATTGACTCTCTATGGATGGAACATTTACAAGTTATGGACTATACTCGTACTTCTGTTAATTTACGTGCATACGGTCAACATGAACCACTTGTAGAATATAAAAAGGAGGGATTGCGTTTATATAGAGAAATGGGTTCAATATTTAATCATAAGGTTGCTGAACTCATGGCAAATGTGGACACTTCTTCTGTAAAAGATAATTCAGAAAAAAAAGAAATAGAAGAGGATAGACCAGAATTAGGAAAATCTGATAAAATCCAAGTCATAAAAGACGGAGAAGTACGTGTAATAAAAAGAAAGAAGTTACATACTTATTTGGATACAGGTTGGAAAATTAGGAGATAAATAAATCATAGTTTAGAATAATTTCTCTAACTAAAAAAACAACAAGTAATACTTGTTGTTTTTAATAGAGTGGATTACTACTCTTCCTTTTTAAATGTAAGTGTTAGTTTTTCATCTTTTGGTTCAAATGTTGTTATTTCAAAATCATATGATTGTCCTAGTCTTAGTTTTGATTTTAAATCTTTTTCTGATTCAAATTCAGATATATGAACTAATCCTGCTATTCCTTGTTCTATAGATACAAGCGCACCATGTTTATTGTGTTTTATAACAACACCACTTATTGTATTTCCAACTGTATATTTTCCTATTACAGTCTCCCAAGGGTTTTTTGTTAATGCTTTAATAGAAAATGATATCTTTCCATCTTTAATTTCAATTATCTTTGCTTTTACCTTATCTCCTTTTTTATAAAGAGTTCTGGGATTATCTACAAGTGACCAAGCTAATTCTGAAATATGAACTAGACCTTCTATTCCTTCTTCTAGTTTTAAAAATACTCCAAAGTCAACAATTCCAGTTACAGTGCAATCAAATACATCTCCAACTGAATATTTTGAAGGTACAGATTTTGGTTTTGAGCTAGTTTTTTTCCCTTTTTCTGAAAAGATTAGTTTCCCTTCTTTCGGATTAACAGAAAGAATATTAACTGAAAGTTTTTGTCCAATTAATTTATTAAGTTGATTTACTATACTGTCTTTATCTCCTTGTTCAACTTTAGGGTAATGTTCAGCATTTAATTGTGAAGCTGGAAGGAAACCTTGAACTCCTTGCCAATTTAACATAAGTCCACCTTTGTTTGCTTCTTTTACAACTATTTCAAGTGTATCTCCAGCCTTTAATGCTTCTTCAGCTTCTTCCCATGCAAGAGCTTTTTTAGCTTCTCGTAAGGAAAGTTCTATATAACCATCTTCGTTTTCAAGTTCAACGACTTTTGCTTTTATAGAATCGCCAGCATTGATATCTCGAATAAGGTCTCTAGCAGTTAGATATTCTCGTCCATAAATGATTCCAGTTCCATAAGGTTTTAATTCTACAAATACCTGTGTCCCTTGGATACTTATAACTTTTCCTTCAATAATTTGATCGACTTCTAATTCTTTTATTTCATTTTGATCAATAAGTCTATATAAAAATGTATTTGTTTTGTCCATAATTTATTGTTATTTTAATGTCAATTTATTTTTTACCTAAAATTATAGCTTAGACTAGAAAAGTCGCGTTATAAAAAACGCAGCTTTTTTGTGTAAAAATAGTTTTCAAGTTCTCTCCTTTATCAAATTTCAGGATAATACAAAATGAAAGTGTTACATAAAAACCGCTGATAATATTTAGTTGTTTTCTATCATACTTATTTTTTTTGATAAATCACTTGACTTATATATATATATATAGTGTAAACTATTTTATGAAAAACAAATATACTTTTGCGCAGTCTTGTGTTTGATAATTTTCTATCGTCACAAGACTGCGCAAAAGTTGTGCAGATTAACAATTAAATATTTTATAGGTATGAAAACTATACGTAAAATGCTAAATCTTGTTTCTCAATTTATAATGAAATTAGAACAAGCTGGATTAACCAAGGAGTTACTTCAGAAAGTAATCACCTCAAAAAATAATACTCTTGCGAAAGATATTATCAATTTAATTAAAGGTGAATCAGGTTTAACAAAATTGCAGGTTTTTTGGAAAAACCTTTACAAAAAATACTTCAATCTCGACATTGATGTTTCATCGATAAAGGAGATAGAAGGAAAATGGGCAATATTTATTGCCAAAGGTTTAACTATTCAACAGGTCTATGAAGCACTACCATTCAATAAATGGAAATACCTAGAAGGAGACTTGGGCGCAGCAGTACCAACAAACGACAGAACTTCAAACAAAGACTACGTAATCTATGTAGACTCAAACATTGAAGCTGATGAACAATTCAAAAACAAATCAGCAAATGATTTGGAAGAAATGAACCATACAGGTATTACCTTAATGGAACGTTTAATTCTTGAATTAAAACACTTTGAAGAAACAGGAAAACATCTTG
>CAMZLR010000015.1 GCA_947311725.1 Candidatus Campbelliibacteriota bacterium
CTTGAAAGAATTTTTAGATTGATCTCTCATAGATAAATCTGAAGAATTAGCCTCACGGACAGTTATTTTATTTTGTTTGTCTTTTGTATTGTTCATGATGTCTTTAACTGATATTTTTGATTATAATGAGACATTTTCTATTGTCAATGTTTTTATGTGTCTTTAATGTTATGTCTCTAAAAGAGTGTTTATAACTTGTGGATTATTTATCCAAGGTGTGTTCTAATATTTATTAAATAGAAATATTAAATAATCTATTGAATATAGATAAGAAGATAAATATGTTACAATGACCATGTAATTAATAAAAAAATATGGCAAAGAAAAAGAAGAAAAAAGAAAAAGAAGAAAAGAATTTACTTTCTTTCTTAAAAGTATTTATCCCAAGAAATAGAAACGTAAAAATAATCTTATATATATTATTAGCAATATTTTTTATAATGGCTTCTCTTGGTTTTGCTGGAAGAATAGGAAACTTTTTACATGAGAATATTATAAAAGATGCATTAGGTTATGGTTTCGTAATAATTCCTATACTATTTATATTTTCAAGCTGGAGACTAAGTAAAAAAATAGAGACAACAGCACGAGATAAAGTAGTACTTCTTGTTGTATCAATATCATTGGTAACTCTTATTCATATATTGTTCTCAACAGAAACAATTAATGCTGGAGGCGGAATAGGTCTAATGATTGGGGATTTACTGATATCTGGATTTGATGTTTATTTCTCTTCAATATTACTTCTATCTATAATCATTATAGGAATGGTGTTAATACTTGATCCACACATGAAACTATATAAACGCACTAGAGAGAATTTAGAGGAACGTGCTAAAAAGAAATTATTGGAACAAGAAGATAATAATAGATTGCAAGAAAAAGTAGATGAAGCCTTAAAAAAAGATAATAATCAAAAAAATGAAATCTTATCTAAGGAAGAGAAAAAAAATATAACTAAAGGAAAAAGCACATTTGTAATACCAGGTATTTCTAAAAAGAAAAAGAATGATGATGATTTATCTATGGGAGATGTAAAATCAGTATTTGCTTCTTCGTATATAATTCCACCATTATCGTTACTTGAAAAATCTGGAGGTAAACCATCAACCGGTGATATAAAAGCAAACGCTAATCTTATACAAAGAACACTATTAAATTTTGGTATAGCTGTTGAAATGGATGAAATATCAATAGGTCCTACTGTTACAAGATATGCTATGAAACCAGCGCAAGGTGTAAGATTATCTAGAATTGCTAACCTTCAAAATGAACTAGCATTATCACTAGCTGCAAAATCAATTCGTATAGAAGCTCCAATTCCTGGAAGATCATTGGTTGGGATTGAAGTCCCAAATAGAATCGCAGCATCAATTGGATTAGGAAGCCTGTTAAGAGAAGAGGTATACAAAAAATCTTCTAAACCACTTCTAATATCACTTGGAAAAGGTGTGTCTGGGAAATCACATTTTGTTGATCTTTCAAAAATGCCACATGCGCTTATTGCTGGGGCAACTGGATCTGGTAAATCTGTAACTATTCATAATATAGTAATGTCTCTTCTATATAGGAACGGACCAGATATGCTTAGGTTTATAATGATTGATCCAAAACGTGTTGAGTTAACTTTATATAAAAAAATACCTCACCTGTTAACACCTGTTATAACAGACCCTAAAAAAGCAGTTCTAGCATTGAAATGGGCTGTAAAAGAAATGGAGCGTCGCTATGATTTATTACAAAAATGTGCCGTCCGTGATATTGATTCTTATCATAAAACAATAGTTGCACCAGTATACAAAAACCTATCTCCAGAAGAAATAGAGGAACAAGCATTGGAATTACCTGAAAAAATGCCTTATATAGTAGTAATAATAGATGAATTATCTGACATAATGAGTGCATACCCACAAGAATTAGAATCTGCAATAGTTAGATTGGCACAAATGTCACGTGCCGTTGGTATTCACCTATTATTAGCAACTCAAAGACCTTCTGTAAATGTAATAACCGGTCTTATTAAGGCAAATGTTCCATCGCGTCTCGCTCTTAAGGTTGCATCTCAAATAGACTCTAGAACTATTCTAGATGGAAGAGGGGCAGAAAAACTACTTGGAAAAGGAGATATGCTATATAAAGGAGAAGGAGCAAATGAAGCAATTCGTGTCCAATGCCCTTATGTTTCTGAACAAGAGGTTAAATCAGTTGTTAACTTTATACAGAAAAATTATAAATTTGAATTAGAAGATGAAATAACAATACCCGATGAAAAATTATTAGAAGGTGCAGGAGGAGTTTCTATGAATGATGGAAATGATACTGACCCACTATATGATGAAGCAAAACAAATAATTATATCAGCAGGAAAAGCTTCTACTTCATATCTACAAAGAAGACTCTCAATTGGTTACTCACGTGCTGCACGTATAATAGATATACTAGAAAATGATGGGATTATTGGTCCAGCAAACGGTTCAAAGCCAAGAGAAGTATATGAAAAAGCAGATGAAAAAATAGAAGAACCTGAAGAAAATTTTAACTAAGAAAATAATTATGGATTTTAGAAAAAATATATTCAAACTATTAGGAATTATTCTTTTTATTGCAATAGCAATATTCTCATATTATCAATATAGGTTTTATAGGAATGGGCCAGAAATAGAAAACATAAACATAAAAGACCATATGAGAATAATTGAACCTTCAATAGAAATAAAAGCTACATTACTAAATACAAAAGCAGTAACTCTTAATGGTAGGGTTATTAAAATTATTGACAATAAAAAGATAGAAGAATTGGTTGTATTTAGTCCTGGTGATAATATAATTACAATAGGATTAAAAGACAACTTTGGTAATACAAAATCCTACTCATACGATATATATTATTCAGTAGAAGATAAACACTACAAGACATTGGAAGAAATTAAATTAGATGAGAAAAATAATAGTGAAGATTTAATCATAAATAATAATAATTAAGATGGTAAAGAAAAAAGAAGATAAAAAAGAAACTAAGAAAGAATCTGAAAAAGAAAAAATAACAGAGCAACTAAAAGAAACATTGGATATGATCCAAACTAAATTTGGAGAAGGAGCAATTATTCAACTTGGATCTGCTCCTAAAAAAAATGTAGAAGTTATACCTACTGGATCAATTGGTCTTAATGAAGCTCTTGGGGTTGGTGGAATACCAAGGGGTAGAATAATAGAAATATATGGACCAGAGGCTTCAGGAAAAACTACACTTACACTACATATGGTTGCAGAGGCACAAAAACTTGGTGGTGTATGTGCTTTTATAGATGCAGAACATGCACTTGACCCTCTTTATGCAAAAAATATAGGTGTAAAAACTGACCAACTATTATTATCACAACCTGATAATGGAGAACAAGCCCTAGAGATTGTTGATTCACTAGTTCGTTCTGGTAATGTCGATCTTATTGTTGTTGACTCTGTGGCAGCATTAACACCAAAAGATGAAATTGAGGGGGATATGGGCGCACACCATGTTGGAAAACAAGCTAGGCTTATGTCTCAGGCATTACGAAAGCTGACTGCAATTGTGTCTAAATCAAAGACAACTGTAATCTTTATTAATCAAATTAGAATGAAAATAGGTGTAATGTTTGGTTCTCCAGAAACAACACCTGGAGGAAAAGCATTGAAATTTTATTCTTCTGTACGTTTAGATATTCGTAGACGTGCTCAAATTAAAAAAGGAGAAGAAGTTGTAGGAGCTAGAACAAAAGTAAAAGTGGCTAAAAATAAGGTTGCAGCTCCATTTAGAGTTACAGAATTCGATATTATATATGGAGAAGGTATATCCAAAACAGGAGAATTATTAGCTCTTGGCGAAAAATATGGACTAATAAAGAAAGCTGGAGCTTCTTATACTTATATACCTTCAGAGGGAGCAAAATTAGCAGATGAATTCAAATTAGGACGTGGATATGATGCTGCTCGTAAAAAACTTTCCGAAGAAACAAAAATAATGAAACAACTTGAAAAAGAAATTATGCAGGCGTTGAAAGAAGATATATAAAAAAGCCATTTATTAAGAAGTGGTTTTTTTATATAAAAAAAGTATAATAAAAATATTATGAAAAATAATAAAACAGAAATATTTATTGTTATACTTCTTATTGGGTTAATAGCAATTTTCTATTATATAAAAATATTTGATCAAATTTAAACAATATTTATATCAATTTCTACCTTTCTCTTTACTATTTTCTCTGGATTTTTCATTTCAAGACAAGGTAGTAGATATACTAATATCCGCGATAAGAATGCTACATTTGATGGTAAATTATCAACAATATATCGTTTTTCAGGACATCTTGATCAAGAAACACAAAGCAAAATTGGTAACATTATTAAAAATCATTACCAGAGAAAACTTGAAAGTATGCAATTGGATTACTCTCTTACACATAAAACAACAACACTAACTGATATTCATCATATAATTGGTAAAATAGGTCAAAATAATTTAACTAACATCCAAAATGTAGCACTTGGAAGAATCTCAATGGCACTTTCTGGAGCACAAGATGTTCGAAAACAACTTGTAGCTCTTGTTGACGAACGTATTCCTAAATTTCAGTGGATTCTTATAACATTATTTATGTTAACATTACTTTCAGCAGTCTCATCTATCTATTCTGTTGGATTATTACTTCCATCAATTTTAAAAGCTGCTTTTGGTGTCTCTATTATCTCAGTTGTCATTATTCTTCATAACCTAGATATTCTGAATCTTTTTGAAGGAAATATAGGGGGGCATTCAGCTAAAGATGTTATCGATATAATTGATGGGAAAAAATAATATTTTTCAAAAATTTGTATTTAAAGGTAAATAAAAGTGTGGATATACCTTGTGTATGAAGAAAGAAAAATGAGAAAAAGAAATAATGAAAGCATTAAAAAAATATATTTTTTTACAAAAAAACCTAGCGTGTAGTTTTGCTATGCACTAGGTTTTTGCTTTATTCATAATAATAACATATAATAAAACATATGAATCCAGATAAAATGCTAAATGGAGATGGTCGGTTAAACCCTAATATCAAAAAATATAAGACAGGTAGTTACTATAAGTATTCGTGGGATAAAGAAAAAACATCTTATGATTATAGAACTAATTTTGAAAAAGGAGCTGATATTCTTCTTAAAAAAGGAACAGGTGACCCTGTGGATACTTCTGCAAAATATAAAACAAATCCATCAAAGGCTGAAGATCCATTAATTGTAAGAACGAAGAAATACGGAAAATTTACACAGGATGAAAATATGATAGCTGATGATGTCCTAGAAAATCAAAATTATGAACAAAAAGGAGACCCAGAAAAAAATTTTACAAATATAAATCAAATTCCAGATGAAGAAGCTCATAATTTTGATGATGCAATTGATTTGAACGATGAAGTGAGTAATGAAAATAAAATTATCAATAATGATTCCTCAAATAAAAAACCAATTGAAGAAGTTCTTATTAATGGGGTTCCTTTAGGAAAAATAATGGAAGATAAAACACCAATAGAAGATTCAGGAAAAGGGCAAAAAATAAGTGTAAACCGTGGACCTTCTGCAAACAAAATGAATTATCATTATGAAAAAAATGATAATAGTGGAAAACATAAACATGATAAAACCACAAGAAGGATAAAAAATATGTTAAATAGAAACGCAAAAAAAAGACAACCTACAAAAAGTTTTAAACCATGGAAAAAAATACAAAAAGAAATTGATAAAGGAAATGACCCTCGCATCTTAAAATAAAACTACTTTATAGTTTTTTATTTTTCTCATTTTATATAAGCTTATGATACAATATCATTATGCAAAAAGAAGAATTAGAAAAATCATTAATAATATTTACTGATGGTTCGTCTCTTGGAAATCCAGGTCCCGGTGGATGGGGAGCTATTTTAATAAATCCAAAAATTGGAGAAGTAATTGAACTAGGTGGGTCTAAAATAAAAACAACAAATAATGAGATGGAATTAGAGGCAATACTATCTGCACTGACATACTCTGTCCATAATAGCAATATTATTCATATTTTTACTGACTCTAAGTATGCAATTAATGGATTAACAAAATGGATGTATAACTGGTCACAAGATGGATGGAAAACACAAAACGGAGATGAAATAAAAAATCTATTCCAATGGAAAACATTGTTCCAACTAGTTCAAGACCGTGGAAAAGATACTATTAACTGGCATCATATATCTGCTCATGTTGGTATACCCGGAAATGAACGAGTTGATGATATAGCAAGGTGGTCAGCAGAGGGTCAAGATGTTTATCTATTTAGGGGAAATATAACAGACTATGAGATAAAAGATATCTTATCTTTTGATTTCGAAAAACACGAAAAGACTAAACATAATACTACAAAGAAAAAAGCATATTCATACCTATCAATAATTGATGGAAAACTTCAAAAACATGAAACGTGGATGCAATGTGAGGCTAGAGTAAAAGGCAAAAAAGCAAAATACAAAAAGGCATTATCAGAAAAACATGAAAAGGAGATAATCAAAGAATGGGAAAATGAAAAATAAGTTATATTATTTTTTTTAAATGACATAATATATATAAAAAAATTTAAATATATTTATTAAAAAAGAAGATGATTAATCTTCTTTTTTGATATTTTTAATAATAATATCAATACCAGGCAATGTTCCATCAACTAAAAAATCTAACATAGCACCACCACCTGTAGAAATAAAACTAAAAGATTCTTCTAAACCATTTTCAAGTATTAATGTACTCGTATCGCCTCCACCTATTAATGAATATAAATCAAGATGTGATAATGTTTTTGCTAAATGTATAGACCCTTCTACATACCCACCTTCGTACTTCCCCATTGGACCGTTCCACATTATAGAAGAAGAGTGAGCCATTATTTGTTCAAATAAACTAACAGTCTCAGGCCCTATATCTAGAATAATATTTTCATCTTCAACATCATCAATACTTGCAACATCTCCATGTTCATCTATATAATCTATTGGTAATATTATTTTTTCATTGTCAATAATATGTGAAATGTCTACATTATCATAAAAAGATTTACCTATATTAAAACCTCGATCTTTTAGAAAAACATTTGCTAATGCTCCGCCAATCAATGCATAATCTATTCGCGGAAGAATATTCTCAAGTAATCTAAGTTTTGTACCAAATTTCGCACCACCCAATAGAAGAGTCTTCATGCTACTTTTATGTAGTAAAAATTCTGTAATATGATTTACTTCATCTACAAATTGCAGACCAAAATAACTCGGGATAACTTTTGTTATTCCGTTCACTGAGGCATGTTCTCTATGTGAGACTGAGAAAGCATCATTAACATATATATCACATAAACTTATGATATCTTCAAGGTATGAAATATCGTTTTTTATTTCTTCTTCAAATCTACGCACATTTTCCATCATTACTATAGATCCTTTTCCCATATTAGAAATATAGTCTTTAACTGTATTCTTATCGTAATTTGGTAAAAACCCTAATGTTATTAAATTATTCATATACTCAAATATAGGCTTTAGTGTTTCTTTTTTATTACGCCCAATATGAGCTAATATAATTACAGAAGCACCAGCATCTCTTAAAAATTCAATAGTTCCTAATGACTGAATAATCCTCCAGTCTTCACCGTTATCTACAACACCATTACCACCAAGCGTTACATTTACATCTATTCTTAATATAACTTTTTTACCAGAAAGATCTTTAACATTATTAATATTTAATTCCTCGACAAAATCTCTAACATCCATATCTAAATTATACTTATACAAATTTAAAAAACCATAAATCATTATGGTTTTTTAAATAGAATTTAATTCTTTCTCTCTAATTGCTTTTTTTCTTAGTTCAACTCCTTCTGTTATAAGCCTAAACATTGTCATTAAAATACGAGGATCATGAGAAACACGCCCAACCATAAAACCATCTACATCTGTTAATTTTAAATACTCTTCAACATTTTTATCATCTAATGATCCACCATAAATATACCTTATAGACTCAACTGCTTTTAATGTTTTAAATAATTTGTGTATCTCCTTCTTAATAACATCTATTGCTTCGTTATATTGAATTGCTGTTGCTGGGTTTTTTTTATCTCCATAAATAGCCCAAATTGGTTCATATGCTATAACAATTTTTTCAGGCTTTCCTTTTGGTACCCTATTAAATACATCCTTTAATTGTTGAGCAATCTCTTTTTTCCAATTCTTTCCTCGTTCAGTTTCTCCTATACAAATTATTGGTTTAATATTGTTCTCTAACGCAGCAGTAATTTTTGCAGGTAAATCACTGTGTTTCTCTATATGTCTTCTTTCTGAATGTCCTAAGATTACATATTTAACTCCAGCATTCTTCACCATTGAGACAGATGTCTCTCCTGTATAATTACCATATTCAGCAGGAAACAAGTCCTGTGCACCGATATTATAATGATCACTGATAACTTCTCTTCCAACTTGGTTTAAATACATATGTGGAGGGCAAACAATCATCTCAGTTGTTGTATTTCTAACAAGTACATTTTTAATTGAATTAAATAAATCGACAGCATCTTTTTCAGATACAACATTCATCTTCCAATTAGCTACAAGTAAAATTCTTTTATTCATATAAATAAAGTATACATATATATTAACCTAAATCAATTTAAATTTTCAAAAAACATTACATAAAAACTATTTAATATTATCTATCCCAACCCATACAAACTCCCATGGTTCAGGGTTTGGTCCTTGTTTTCTAGCCACATTAGGATAACTTGGAATAAATCCAAAACGTTTTATATTTTCAAAGTTATTTTTTGACATCCATTTATAACAATCAGTATCTGCAAAAGAATAAACGAGGTAGTCATTTCCGCATCCAAAATCTACGGCATAACCTGAATGGTGTTTTGAATATCCTGGAATAGATGATTTCTCTAAAACATTATTAATTTTATTATCATATAAACCATTTGGAATCTTATTCTTATTTATTCCAGATAATTTTCGTAAGAAAATATTACGTTGAAGATCAACTGATCTATAGCCAGATACAAAATGTAACGAAATTCCATCCTTTTTCATTGTATCACGCATTTTTATATATGCACTTTTTACCTCAGGTCTAGTTTTCATAGACATATAATCTATAATATCTTCACTATTTGCAAAAACACGTTCCTTATACCCACGTTCTTTTGCAAGATTTATTATATAAGAATCAATTTCTCCACCGTCATATATATGTTTTTTAGATTTTTTCAAATCTAAATTGTTTTCAAAATTATTATATAAATCAACAAATTGTTCACCAGTATAACAACGGAAATTTCCACATAAATTATAATTATCGTCATCGTCATCATTATAATCTTGTTTATCAAAAAAAGTTTTATATACGACACTATCCGAATCACCAAGCCCCTCAGCATTTGCAACTTTTCTAAATAAATTATCGTTAACAGAATTATCTTTAGCATCGATATCAGTAGATAAATTATAATTAGAAGATGAGCTCTCTAATAAAGATGTTTTTATAGATAAATTTAGATCTTCATTAAAATATACGATCTGATCTTTCTCATTATTTAGCTCATTGAAACGCTTATTACCATATAAAAAAAGAGTAGTCCAAGTCAAAACAAAAAAGCTAATTATAAAAATATTTCTCTTTTTTAATGAATTCATATCTTTATTATAACATATAATATCTTTTTTAATAAAACTTAGAATTAAGACTTCCTATTCAAAATATTATCAATTTTATGTGCTAAGTTAATAAAATCTTTTTCTTTTTTTCCTTTTGTAGTTTCTGCAGCACAACCGATACGAATACCTGATGGATTGAATGGGGAACGTGTGTCATATGGAATAGTATTCATATTCAAAACAATACCTTCTTTCTCAAGCCTTTCTTGAGCTTCTTTACCTGTAATACCTTTACCTTCCTTCCATACATCAACCAAAAAGACATGATTGTCTGTACCGCCAGATATAATCCTCCAACCAAGTTTCTTTAACTCACACGAAAATGTCTTTGTATTTTTTATCACTTGGTTTGCGTATTTTTTGAAAGAAGGTTTATCTGCCTCGTATAAAGCAACAGCTAATGCTGCTATCTGGTTCATGTGTGGTCCGCCTTGCATACCTGGAAACACTGATTTTTGAATAGCATCAAATAAACTTATTTTTTTTTCTTTATTATTTTTTACAAACAAATCTTTCCTTGAAAAAATCATACCTCCACGTGGACCACGTAATGTTTTATGAGTCGTAGTTGTAACAACATCTGCATACCTAAAAGGAGAAGAATGTTCACCAGCAGCTACAAGTCCAGCAATATGAGACATATCTACTAATAGATAAGCATCTACAGAATCAGCTATCTCACGAAACTTCTTCCAATTAATTTTTCTTGAATATGCAGTGTACCCTGCTACAATAATTGTAGGTTTTTCTTTTTTCGCTAATTTCATTAAACTGTCATAATTAAGTCTTTCTGTCTTTTCATCTACCATATATGGAATTTGTTTCCAAAATTTTCCAGAAAAAGAAACCCTGTGACCATGAGTAAGATGCCCTCCATGAGAGAGCGACATGCCCATAATTTTATCACCCTTCTCTAAAAGAGCATTATATACAGCAATATTAGCAGGTGATCCAGATAATGGCTGTACATTAACTCCCCATTTTTTTGAGTTAAGCTTAAAAAGTTTTAATGCTCGTTCTTGTGCTAAAAGCTCAATTTTATCAACAATTTTATTTCCTGCATAGTATCGTTTTCCCGGATAGCCTTCTGCGTACTTATTTGTTGTTTCTGAACCAAGAGCACTCAAAACATCTTCTGATACAAAATTTTCAGATGCAATAAGTGTAATTACTTCCTTTTGCCTCTTTCTTTCTTCCATTAATAATTTTTGAATTTTTTTATCTTTCATATCTATGAGTATATCAAAATAAAAAAATGAAGCAGTAAAAAACTAATCAAAAGAAATAATAATATTGTCAAGTACTACCAAATATAATATAACATTATAATTAATAATGTGTTTAAATTATTAAAAAATAAAAATAAGACTATTAAAATAATATCTGCAATAGATATAAAAAATGGAATAGGAAAAAATGGAAACCTACTCTTTTCTATAAAAGAAGATATGGAGCATTTTACAAAAAAAACTACCGGAAATGTTGTTATCATGGGTTCTACTACATACGAATCTATTCCTAAAAAATTTCGTCCATTAAAAAATAGGATAAATATTATACTAAACAGAGAAAAGAAAAAATATTCAGAAAAAAATATATTTGTTATATCTAATATTCAAGATGCTATAGATAGAGCAAAACGTTTTAAGAAAGAAATATGGGTTATTGGAGGAGCAAGTATTTATAAACAAATGCTTAATTTAGCAGATGAATTAGAAATAACACAAATTTTTGCAGAAAAAAATGCAGATACATTTTTCCCAGAATTTAAAAAAGATTTCCGTTTAAGAAAAAAATCAAAAAAATATTTTGATGAAAAAGAAAAAGTCTTTTATCAATTTCAAACATGGGAAAGAAAATAAGAAAGAGTATTAATACTCTTTCTTATTTTCTTTCCCATGTTTGAAATTGATAAAAGACTTTTTCTTTTTCA
>CAMZLR010000016.1 GCA_947311725.1 Candidatus Campbelliibacteriota bacterium
GAGCATCTCCTGGTTCAAAATAAAAATTACAATTACCAGAACCATTAAAACATCCTTCATCATCTCCAACTATATCTCCACCTCCCTGAAATACTAAATCCCAAGATGATATACTATAATTTCTAAGAATGGCATCATCACGTAAATTATGTACAACTTCAATTGCTTCAAGCGCCAAATAATCAGCAATTAATTGTTCCTCTGAGTTTCTGGACGTCTTCAATGACCTAGATGCTACTGTCATTATTGCAGTCAAAGACAATGAAAAAATCAAAACAGCAATAAGCATCTCAACTATAGTAAATCCTTCTTTATTATTTATTTTTTTTAATTTATATAACATATTATGATTAAATATCTAAATCCCTTTGAGATACGAGTGTCTGAATTACTTTCACATTATTATCATCTTTACCAGGAACAGATGCTGATAATTGTATCCAAACTATTGGCTGCTTCATATCCTCTTTGTCTGTATTCATCACAGTTACTCTGGTATTATTTAAAACAACTTGTGTCTTATCAGTCAAAGAAAAATCAGTAGTATTACCACCTTCTCTTATAAATTTTTTCCATATTTCATTATCTTTAATATGATATATAACATAACCTCTATTATCAGAAGCCTGGAAACCAATAAGTGAACCTTCTTCCTCTAATTTAATAACACCACTTTTAAAATCATCGGAATTTGCACCACCTAAATCTGAACCTGCATAATAATTATGACCAAGTCTTATCTCTCTTGTCATGTTTTCTAAAACATAACTAAGACTATCAGCAGATTTCTTCTCTGATTGAGAATATCTGTATGATTTCAAAATCATTGTAAGTGCACCCATCCCAGATGTAACTACTATTGCAAAAATAGCAACAGATACCATCATTTCTATAAGAGTGAATCCTCCTTTATTTTTAATACCTTTATGCATAATTTATTTTACTATTATATTACCAATAGAATTAACTAATATAGACTTTTCATGACCTTCTGATCCTATGTATATATCAACGCTACTTTGTTTTTTGTTACCTACACCACCAATATCACTGGAATAAGTTATTATTGCGTCTGGATATGGTCTTTCAAAGACAATATCTAATCTACCATCTTGTTTTATTGTTTCATTAAATTTAAATTTTAAAAAAGAGGTATTTTTATATATAATACGTCGCTCATCTATTATACGATCTGAATTGTCATATGAATAATTTCTATTAACATCTTCAAATAAAATAATTTTATTTTCTTCTATAAAAAAAGTTACACCTCTTATTGATTTATCCCTTGTTATATCAATTGCATTTTCCCCACTAAATGTATCATTAGCATCAAAATTAGTACCACCAATGTTACTGCTAGATGCAGAAATACCATAAACCTGTGCTTGTCTAATTGTTAAAGCTACATCTTGAGCTAAATCAGTTGCTTCCAATAACCTTTTCTGTGCATTATAATTAATCATTGAAATCGATGTCATAATACCAAAAATACTTATAACAACTACAAGCTCAATTACACTAAAACCCTTTTTAAAAGATATTCTTATCATAGTGGTAAAACATTAATATTAAATATTAATGTAATTAGAGTCCCTAATATCAAAAAAGGAGCAAAAGGAACCTCTGCTTTTATTATACTATTTTTAGATTTCAAAAACAAATCTTTTTGAAAAATCTTATTTATAATAAATATAGAAATTGAAAATAAAGCTCCAATCCAAAAAGAAATAAAAACAGCTGAAAAACCACTAGAAATACCCAATAGAAACCCTATTCCAACCATAAGCTTTGGATCGCCTAACCCTATTAATCTCCCTCTTGAAATAACCCATATAATGGCAAAAGGCAGTGGAACTATTATTCCTGCTAATATATTCCAAATATTTGCATTCTTATTAATACCAATAAAGTTAAATATATCACCAACAAAACTAAATAAAAATATACTAATGAAACTTAATATTATAAAAATAAATACTAACTTATTTGGTATTATTTTATGTCTTAAATCATAAAATAATATGATAACCAAGATAGATACTATAGCAAAAAGATATATTGTAGATATTATGTATTGATAATTAAAAATTAATCCATTAACAAATAAACCACGTGCTGCAATAATTCCAAAGAATATACCTGTAATAATTTCACTAACAATAATCTCAGGGGAAATATGACTGGAACATTTATTACAACGTCCACGTTGTAATAGCCATGAGAAAACTGGTATAAGTTCATACCACTTTAACTTTTTAGAACAAGAAAAACAAATAGATCTTCCGTTTAAAGATCTTCCTGTATTCATCCTAACTGATACTACATCTAAAAAACTACCAAAAATAAAGCCTAAAATTATAGACAATATTATAAATATTATAATATTCATATGAAACTATTTTGGTTCATTTACCCCAACATTAGACGAACTACTTCTAAAATCATACAGTAAAGAGCCATCACTTTCATCAGATGAACGACCAAAATCAGCTTTTGACCCGTTACAAATTGTATTATATTTACCTGAATTTTTATTGAAATCATGATCTTTTGACAATAGAGATGATTTTCTTTCAAGTTCTGCTGCTATATGATAATCATAACATTTTCCAGTTCCTGTTGTCGATAAACCAGCATACAAATAACCTGAACCATCAATTTCAGAGTTATGATATTTACCACCATCTCCAGTTAAAATTGATTTAGAATTTAATGGCGCAACAGGAATATTTGATAAAAAATCTTTTAAAGTTAAACCATTACAATGACCATTATTAGTACTAAGTTCGATTTTATTCGGATATTCCCCACAATGTAACTTATATTCTTCAATCGCTAATCTAATAGTATTTATATCTGCAGCTCTAACTCTATCACGAGCATTTGACTTTTGTTTTTGTGTGCTTGCAATAACAATACCTAATAATATTGTTATTATTGTAACAACGATCATCAATTCAATTAGTGTAAAACCTTTTCTATAATTATTTTCTTTCATATTTATATTATACAATAATCATCATTTAAATAAAATAAAAAATACGTTTAAACGTATTTTTTATTTAAAATTTACATATCTAAATTTAGTTTTATTGTTGTTGACCACCACCTTGTTGACCATGAGGGCATACAGTATCACCAGAAGCTAGTGCTGTCGTAACTTTTTCTGCACTACCTGTTGAATCAACACAATACCCTATATAATCTCCAGATGGAACATTAAATGCCTTATACGCAGCCCAAGTACCTTCATCATCACTACATGTATCCTTATCAACCTGATCTATACTAGTATCATCACAGAAACCCTCATAAGAATCATCATTATCTGTGGCATATATTTCAGCAGAAGCTCTCAAGCCACTTAATTCTGACATTACTGCAGTATCTTTTGCTTTACTACGAGCCTTACCAAGTGATGTTAACACAACGGAAGCTAGTATACCTATTATAGCAACAACAATCATCAATTCAATTAGTGTAAAACCTTTTTGTTTTCTCATTATTTTTTTTAAATTAAAATTAATAATAACCATATATAATCTATAAATAATTTGGTTATATATATATAACAAATAATATAAAAATATTATAGTTAAAATCTATTTGACATTAGAGGTACTGCATGTTTTTTACATTTATAATTAAGATATGTTACCAGCTACATTATATATCGGAACCATAACTGACATAAGCAAACCACCAACACCTATACCAAGTAAAACAATCATTGCTGGTTCAATCATTCCTATTAGTGTATCAACACTATCTACAACTTCTTTATTGTAAAATCTAGCCAATGTTTCTAATATCTTACCAATGGAACCAGTCTCTTCTCCAACTTTTATCATCTGCACCATTATTTGAGGTATTTCTTCATGTTTGTTAAAAGCACTTGATATACTATTTCCACCTTTTACCTCCTCTACTGTATCTTCAAGAATTTTCTTATAAATAGAATTTCCAACAACATCACTAGATATTTCCAACATGCGAACAACAGGAATACCAGAGCTCATCATTGTGTTTATGTTATCTGATATACGGGCAAGATATATCTTTCTAAATAATTTTCCAAATCCGGGTAACATAATTTTAATTCTATCAAATCTTTCTGCTCCAGATTCAGTCTTCAAACTTCTCCATATAAAAATCCCAGCAATTATAAAAAATACTAATAAGAATATTCCATAATGTACAAAGAAATTAGACATACCAAGAACAATCTTTGTATATAATGGTATTTCTTGTCCAGACTCAACAATTATTGTAGCCATCTGTGGAATAACTTTAACTAACATCAAAACCATCACAGAGATAAATGTGAAAATAATAAAAGAAGGGTAAACTAGAGCATTCTTTGTCTTTGAAGATAATTCATAACTACGTTCAAGATATTCAGCCAAAAATACAAAAGATTTTGTTAAATTACCTGATTCCTCACCAGCTCTAATCATGTTTACATAGAAATTAGAGAAAACTTCTGGTTGTTTAGACATTGCACCAGAAATGGAAGTACCTCCTCTGATATCTTCAGCTATTTGACTTAATGCCTTTCTTATCCCTTCAGATTCTGCATTTTGACCTAAAAGCTCAAATGTCTTTACCGCAGAAATTTGAGCTTCAAACAATGTAGATGCCTGCTTTGACATCAATACAATATCTTTTGTTTTTATCTTATTCAAAAAAGGAATATTAGCTTCAAAAAAACTTTTCTTATTATCTGGAATAACAGATATAACTATATAATCTCGTCTCTGTAAGTTAGCAATTGCAAGATCCATATTTGCTGATTCTATTTGACCCTTTTTTTCAGAACCATCTTTGGTTACTACTTTATAATTAAATAACATACATATATTATATCATAGATTCTAATAACTTAGGATTTATAGAATGCTTGTAAGCATCATCCAAACTTATATCACCAGACTCAACTAAATTTATTAATGATTTATTCATATCTATCATTCCATGATCAGATCCTGTTTCGATAACAGTATTAATCTCATGGGTTCTTCCTTCTCTTATGAGATTAGCTACTGCTTTATTATTTATCATTAATTCATATGCTGGAACAAGACCACCTTTCTGACTAGGTATAAGTCTTTGCGAAAAAATACCCAATAACGAAGAAGCAAGTTGCGAACGAACTTGTCCTTGTTGATTTGCAGGAAATGAATCTATAATACGGTCAACTGTCTGTGCTGCAGAATTAGTATGTAAAGTAGAAAATACAAGATGTCCAGTTTCTGCTGCTGTTACAACAGTAGAAATAGTCTCCTGAGTCCTCATTTCTCCTACCATAATTACATTTAAATCCTCTCTGAATGCAGCCTTCAACCCACTCTCAAATGTATGTGTATCAATACCTACTTCTCTTTGATCTATGATAGATTTATCATCCTTAAATAAGTATTCAATTGGATTTTCTATCGTAACAATATGTTCGCTACGTTCATGGTTGATCATTTGTATCATTGCCGCCATTGTTGTAGATTTACCTTGACCAACAGGACCGACAATTAAAAATAGGCCTTGTTCCTCTCTTGCAAATTTTCCTAATACATCTGGTAAATTCAATGTATCTAACTCACGAATTTCTTGTATAACCCTAAATGCTAAATTAATACCTCCAGATTGAATATATGCTGTAGACCGTAACCTTATTTTATCACCGTAAGAATATGCAAAATCTATCTCCTCAGCATTCATTATTTTCTCTAATTTTTCTTCAGAAACAATAGATTTAACTATATTAAACATGTCTTCCTTAGTAAGGATATCATGGTTTTCTAGAGCAATGAGCTGACTATTAACACGTATAAATGGTTTTCTATTTGAAGATAGGTGCAGGTCTGATGCGTTTTCTCTTTCAACAACGTCTATTAAATTTTCTAATATTTTTTTATAATCTTTCATAATATTTTTATAAGGAACTTATCTCACTAAGTGGAACAACTCCTTCCATCCCTTTAATAATTCCTGATTCTTTTAATGTTATCATACCTTTTCTTCTTGAGGCCTCATAAATAGCTATCTCAGTTGGATTATTTAATATAATTTTCTCAACTTCTTTATCTACTTCAAACATTTCTAATATAGCAACACGTCCTTTTGTCCCCGTAGGAGCATCTTCTGTTGGACTAACATCATATAAATCTCTCTCTAAGTTTAATTTAGATTTAAATTTATCAGGTAAATCTTTAAATTGTTTCCTTATCATTTCTCTAACACTTTCTTTCTCTTCTATTGGTACAGCAGCACCATCTGCAATTTTCCTAAGTAATCTTTGAGCTACACCCAAAATCAATGTAGGTGCAATTAAATAAGGATCAACTCCCATCTCAACAAGGCGTGGAATAATTCCAAATGAACTATTCGTATGTAAGGTTGCAAATACAAGGTGACCAGTAAGAGCAGCTTGTATTGCTAAATTAGCAGTTTCCTTATCACGAATCTCACCAACCATTATTACATCTGGATCTTGACGAACTATAGACCTAAGACCAGATGCAAAAGTATAACCAATATCTGCTCTAACTTGAGATTGATTTACACCAGGAAATTGATATTCTATCGGATCTTCTAGAGATATAACATTTTTACTCTCCCTATCAACTTCGCCAAGTAAAGAATATAGTGTTGTAGTTTTACCAGAACCAGTTGGCCCTGTTATTAATACAAGTCCATGTGGTTTAGATATTGCATTTCTCATCATCAACTCATGTTCACTTGAAAGACCTAAATTTGATAATTTTTTAATACCTCTTGTGGCATCTAATATACGTATAACAACTTTCTCACCATAAAAAGTTGGCATTATAGAAACACGAAAAGATATTTTTCTTCCATCAATCTTAGCTTGAAAACGTCCGTCTTGTGGTCTCCTACGTTCATCTAACTTCATTGTTTTAGTCATAACCTTAATACGAGCAACAATCGCACTATGAGCAGCCTTTGGAATTTCTAGATATGTCTCTAAAATTCCATCAACCCTAAAACGAACCTTTATATACTCTCCAACATGATCAATATGTATATCTGAAACACCATTTTGTACAGCATGTTTAATAATGGATGCAACCATTTTAGTTATAGGTGCATCTTCTGTAATTAATTCCTCTTTTACATCTCCTTCTTCTTTTCCTTCCTCTAAATCTAAATTTTCTACATCATTAAACTCATCAAGAATCCCACCCATCTCATTTTGAATACCACTATATAATTCATAAATTTTAGAAAAACCATATTCTGTCAACACATATATTTTATATGGCATATTAGTCTTTGCTGTAATAAACTGTAATACATTTTGTGCCTCTATGTTTCTAGGATCTAACATACCAACCTCAAGAACACCATCATCAGTCTTACCAAAGGAAACCATCTTATATATTTTTGCTGAATCTTTTGGTATTATATGTACAATATCTGGATTAATAGAATTATAATCTATATCCTTTTTAGGAATACTTAAATATTCACTCTTGGCATTTAAAATAATAGAATCATCTATACCCATATCCAATAAAACAGATTCTATAGATTTTTCTTCCTTCTTAGATGTCTCTATAACCTGATCTACTTGGTATCTATTTATTAACCCCTTTTTAACTAAGTTTTCTAAAAAATTCATATATATGTATTATAGCAAAAAAAAACTAAATTAATCAATTAAATTAATAAGCCTTTTTATTATTAAGAAAATAATCAATTCAAGTTTTCATTGATATCCGAAAAGAAATTATCTGATTGATTATTTTGATCTGGATTAATATCACCTTCAGTATTTAATTGTTCAAGATCATCAATAGTATTGAATCCAATTGGTAAAAATGGATTCTTCCTACCTATAATGGATGGTCTTGGAATAGCAAAGTTAGTATCCTTTAATTTTCTAAAAACAGGATTAGTAAATATATCATCATGTAATTCTATATGTTCAATACTACCTAATATTTTTATGATTTCAGCATTCGCAACTGTTGTATCATTTTCATTAATTTGACCAACAGAAGAAGAACCACTTGTACTAGATAAACCATTATTCAAACTTACAAAATTTTTATTACCACTAGAACTAAACAAAGAATATAAAATTAGAACAGCAATTGCTATTATAAGACCTATTAATATTTTTTTTATTGTTTTCTTATTTTTCATAATAATTTTTAGATATTATCTTTTAACCAATATGTTTCAACAGTCATAGTAAATTGATATCCACCTAAATCATTACTTGCAATTGATAAACTCCTAATATCTGTGATTCTTAAGCTGTCCTCTATTTCAGATAAAAATGATACAAAATCATTATATGAACCTGTAATACTGAAATCTATAGATATTATTCCATAATCGCGACTATCTATATCAAAACTCTGCTTTGAATCTTTTTCATCATCTTTCTGTGATGAAGCTGTTTCTATTTTCAAATTATATTTATCTGCAATGTTTTGAAACTCAATAATTAAATTAACATTATCAGCACTTTCAGGAATAAGCTTCTCTAGACGCTTTATATCAGACCCAGACAATTTACTTTGTTTATCTAATAAACCATCCCTTAATGATTGCAATTTTCTAGCGTTTGTAAGAACCTCACCTAACTCCTTACTTCTAGCTTCAGTTTCTTGAATCTTTATATATTCTGGTTTAACAATAATAACAAAGACTATTAACGATGCTACTATTATGATAATTGAAAAAATATTCTTCATGATAATTATGATTAAATGTTAGTTTTATTAAAATTAATATCTTCCCCTTTTGGAAAAACATTATTTTCTTGATTCTGGATGACTACTCCATTATCAATTTTAGTATCAATTTTAGTATTTTTTATCTTCCTACCATATAATAATAATTCAGGGTCAAGTGTAAATGTAAGACTAAATGTAACTGTTCCGATATCAGTTAATTGAAAATCAGAAAAAATTGGGTTTTTAATATATTTATTTTTTTCAAACAAATCAGATTGTTGGGCTATAGCTAAATAACTCCTTGCTTCACCGTTCATTGATACATTTGAATTACTCTCATTAAATGTAAATTCAAAATCATTAAAAGAAACACCAGGTAATGTAGCTTCACCAAGTGAATCAAAAAAATCAGATAATGCTATATGCTTATTTAGTAACTCAGTCGCTGCATTTAATCTTATATCAAGCTTTTTTAAACTTAATATTACAGTTGGCTCAAATGCCTTTTCTGCAAGGTTAATTGATTCAACTTTTGATTTAATACTTGCGTCTAGACTAACTTTATATAAATAAACACCTATTGCAGAAATAAGAGCTGTAACTAGAAGTAATCCGGCTACAAAAGAAAGAAGGCTACTTTTCTTTTTTGTATTCTTTATATTACTAGACCTATCTGTAGCTAGCCTTTTCTTAGGTATAAATGTTGTTTTAAATTCTTTATCCATAATTAATTATATTATAATTCTTTTTTTAAATACTTCCAAATAAATTATTCCATACTTTGTAAGGCAAGACCTACTGCAACTACAAACTCTGGTCCAGCTTTTATCAAGACATCTTCTAGAAAATCTGGTGATACCACCTTACCAAAAGGATCAGCATAAGAAGTTGTTATATTATATCTTGATTCTATTTGTTCTCTTAACTGATCTAAAAGAGAACCACCTCCTGTCAATATAACTTTGTTAATTGGTTTATTGTATTCTTTTTCGAATTCAAATAATACATTTTTTATTTCAGAAAAAATATAATTGACACCACTAGATATTATATCAAATGCCTTTTTATTTTGATGCATCTTATTTAATCCAACATCTCTCTTAATCTTTTCTGCCTCTTCAAAATCGATCTGTAGAGATTTTTCAAGTGAGGATGTTAAATAAGCTGACCCTCTATTAATTGAATGAAATTTTCTTATTACCCCATGTTCGACTATTGAGATACGTGTTCCAGATGCACCAAAGTCTAACATCATAACAGGAGCTAACTCATGTTTAAAAGAGGCTCTTATGGAAGAAAATGTCTCAATTTCATACACCGGAGGGTTAAACGTTCCTAAATTTGAACTTACTTTATTGTATTTATCTATAACTTCGTTTCTTATAGCAGCAACTAATATATCTATATTATTTTTTTTACTGAATTTAGAGATTGAAGAATCTTCATCTCCATATATTTCTTTGTCAGGAATAACCCACCAATCAAGAGAAACTTCTGATAACGGTATCGGAATATATCTCCTTGCTTCACTTTCAACAACACCTACTAAACCTCTTTCTTCTATCTTTGGGACATTAAGTATAAAAATTAGACTTGTCGAAGAAGAAATTGAAAAAATAACATCTTTTGCTGTGACGTTCGCTTGTTCTAATAAATTTTTAATTGCTTCTGACATTTTCTCTGGTTCCAAATTAGTTAATTCACCAGCAATACGATCTCCATCATATGGACCAAGTGCTACCTCACCATATGTTTCTAATACAATATGTCCTGATTCTTTCCTTAATTGTACAACCTTAATATAACCAGAACCTATATCTATACCAACATAAGTATCTGGACTTTTCTTTCCAACATCGGAAAGAATATTTTTCATACTATCTAAAAAATTCATAAACATATTATAACATAGCTAAAATATGTTACTATAAATAGTATATGAAAATATATGAAAATATTTTTGATACTATTTTCTCTAGATCTTTTTCAAAAAAAGATTTAAATTCACTACATCATGCACAAAATAATGAAGAAAATTTTATATTTTCACTTTTTGATTATAAACAAAATAAGACTAAACAGATAATAAGACACTTAAAGAATAATAATGATATTTTTCTAAAGAAAGAGATAGCACATTTAATGTATGAATTTATTATTGATTATATTTCAGATCAACAAGAATTATCATTCTTTAATAAGAGTTTAATAATACCAGTACCTATTTCTAAAAAAAGATTAAAAGAGAGGGGGTTCAATCAAACTCACACTATTGCAAAATATTTAGCAAAAGAATTAAATGGAAAATTTAGTAAAAGAATTATCCAAAAGCACAAAACAACAAAAAAACAAGCACTCATTAACAACAGAAAAGAAAGATTTGATAATGTAAAAGATGTTTTTTCTGTCATAAAAAAGAATAAAGAAATTATCAAAAACAAAGATATAATTATAATAGATGATCTTGCAACAACTGGGGCTACATTACTCGAGATAAAAAAAGTTTTAAAGAAAAACAATGCTAGAAATGTAATAGCTATAACAATTGCACATTAATAATATGTTATAAGAGTTTTAAGAACCTATATAATATAAAAACAACATAATAATTGATTTTTTTAACTGTCCAGTTAAACTTAAACATATGCACTTACTTTTTAAAGAGATAAAAGAATCAGATAAAAACATTGCAATAAATTCACTTATAAATGATTCTACACCAAAACCATCATTCTTTTTTTTGATTATATTATCTGTATTAATGGCAACACTAGGATTAATCTTAAATAATGTCTCTATTATCATCGCATCAATGCTTATCGCACCAATACTATCTCCTATACTTGCAATAGCTCTTGGTATAAGTGTTTCAGATAACGATACAATAAAAAAATCATTAATAACACTTGGAAAAGCTATTCTATATGCTATAGGTATATCAACGATTACTACAATAGTATTCTGGAAAGCGATAAAACTCGGTGATGTTTTAAATCCAGAGATAATATCAAGGACACAACCAAATATTATTTATTTTATAATTGCTATTGTTGCTGGACTAACAACTACTTTTTCTAGAATGAAGCCTGAATTAAATGAAACACTTCCTGGAACAGCAATAGCTATAGCATTAGTACCACCACTCTCTACTATTGGAATAGGAATAGCAACATTAAATATTCATATAATATCAGGTGCTCTTTCTATGTTTGTATTAAATATTTTAGGCATAATATTAGCGTCTCTTGTTATATTTTCATTAATGAATATACGTTCAAAGAAAAAAACAGTAATACGTGCAAAAGCAAATTCAGAAGAAGATTTTGAAAAAATAAAAGAAGATTTTGAAATAGACCAACTAGAAAAACAAATAAAACAGGAAAAAATTACATACAATATGCAATTATCAATTGATTCTTTTAATAAAATTAAATCTAAAAAGAAAACAATAGAAATAATATTAAAAAATAAAAAGTTACAAAAGTTAAAAAGAAATGACATAATAATTTTTTCAAAGAAAGTTGATCCAAATAATAAGATCATTGTAAAGATAGTTAACATAATCGAATATGATAACTTTATTGATTTACTAAAAAATACAAATATAAAAGACCTCGGATATGAAGACAATTATAATAAAGAAAAAATACTTAAATCTTTATATGAAATATATACAGAAGATCAAGAAAAAGAAAACAAAATATTAGCTATTTATATAAAAAACTTAAAAATAAATGAAAAAGAAAAAATATAAAAACCAATTAAGAAAATATTGGTTTTTTAAAATAATTTATAAAAATGTCCTATTAGACATTATTATCAACTTCTGTAATTCTATTTTTAATAGTTGTATTAATTGTTCTGTTAAGAATTGCATCTAAATCAGAATTTGCTCTATGTAATGCCTCACCTAACGATAATGAACCTGAATTCACAGATCTAACTAAATTTTTAAATAACATATCAGTTGCGTCGTAATCAGAATCAATCCAAGCTTTAGCCATTATAGCTGAATTATAAAATGTAGTTAAATATGCATCATCAGGTTTATTCCTTAATAAATCATATCTAACAGGAGCAACTGATAAGTCTTTAGTTAATCCAGAAGAAATATCTTTACCAGATAATTTAGATGCTGTATTTATAGCAGCAGCAATATTCTTTGTATGTTTAGATATAGCAACAGCAGTCATCGACCCAAATGTTGACCTAATTGAGGTTCCATCAATTTGAGGAACAATTGTAACATCAAAATCAAGATTTGGATTTTTCTTTCTTATTATATTTATCTCACTAGCTTTTCCAAAATACAATGCTAATTCTCCAGAAATAAACTTCTCTCTGGAATTATTAACAGCTTCATTCCAAGAATAATTTTTATTCCCTTTTCTACTGAAAGATAAATAAAAATTTAACGCTTGTTTAGATTTATCTATAACATCATCTGTATATGTAAAATACGACTTCTTTTGGCCAGTCAATTTATCTATACCGACTATTAAATTTCCATTCTGTATAAGAATAGTGCTTAACAAACTTTTTGCATTTGAAATATTCTCATATGTTCCCATTGCAACACCAGATATTGATATATATCCATTTGAATCAGAAACTGTTATGCCTGATACAAAATCTAATAATTCATCCCAATATTTTGGCGCACCAATTAGAAATGAAGATGCTATCAATGGTTTATTGTAATACATTACAAGTGGGTCAACTGACATTGGAATTGCAAGTATTCCTGTATCTGTTAAGAATATCCTTGCTTCATTTATATAAGTAGACTCATATTGTGTTTTTGGAAAACTTGCATAAGGTATTTCAAAAACTTTATCTGCATTTCTTAGAATATTTTCATGAGGCATTATAAATAGATCAGGTCCGTTCCCAGAAGCGAAAGCATTAATTAAATCTGATTCATATGTTATAGGATCTTTAATTTTATAACTCACATCTATATTCTTTGATGTAGCTTGGTCTATATAGGGTTGCATAACATTATATGGAATAGTACCCCATACAACAATATTACCACTTACAGTTCCTTTATTAGAACCAAGTTTTATAGCACCTGAAAAAACCATAAATGCTACAATACCAGATACAACAAAAATTGTTGTAATAATTCGTTTAATTCCTATTTTCTTTAAATCAATCATATTAATTATAATTTACGTGCAATGAAACCATAATGGTGATCTCCTACTTCTATATCTTTCTCAAAAACAAAACCATTTTCCTCTATTAATAATTTAGCTGTATTTTCTCCAATAATATGATCTTCTCTAGGTCCAATATTACCAAATGATTCAGCCCAATCTACAATCATAATTTCCGAACCTGATTTCATAACACGAAATGCTTCTTCAAATAATTTTTTCTTATTTGTTATTTGAAATAATGTATTAACCAAAATAACAAGATCTATTGAGTTTTCACGTAAACGTGAACCATTATTCTCATCTATATCACCCCACACAGGACGTAAATTATTGATATTTTCTGATTTAACAATATTTGCTAACCTTTCAATCATATCTTTCTGAACATCAATAGCAAATACCTTTCCATTTATGAGTTTCTTTGCTATGGCAATACTATATATACCGGTACCACATCCAAAATCTGCAACATGTGCATCATCTGATATATTTAACTGTTCAATTATTTTTAATGGATCTGAAAATGTTTTCATATACTAAAGTATAAAATTATTAGTTATAAGTTACAAGTACTTGACAACGACTTATATCTAAAATTTTTTTTATTTATAAATAAATATGTATATTCACTTATTTCCTCTATTAAGTAGAGAATTAATGAATCAAAAAAAAACACTAAAAATGTGTTTTTTATTTTAAAATTAAACCAATGTGAACGAAGCAACCGAATCACCTACCTTTAATTTCATTAATCTAACTCCTTGTGTTGCTCTACCTAAAGTTGAAATGTCATTTATAGACATACGTATAACTAACGATTTTTCACTTATTGCTAAAAGCTCAGATGTTTCTGTCGTTATAATTCTTGCTCCAATTAAAGCTCCTGTCTTATCTGTAATATTTAATGTCTTAATTCCAGACCCTCCACGATTTTGTACCTTATATTCGGAAAGTTTTGTTTTCTTCCCGTATCCATTTTCAGAAATTACTAATAATTCCTTATCACTATCTACATCTGCACGAATTACACCTGTTCCTACAATCATGTCGTCTGTTTTGAGAGTCATCCCTTTTACCCCTCCAGCAGTTCTTCCCATTGTTCTTACATCAGATACATTAAAACGAATAGATTGCCCAAACTGAGAAATTAACATCATCTGATCGCTATTTTTAGCGAACCTAACATCCAACAAATCGTCATCCTCTTTAAGATGAATAGCTACTATACCATTTGCACGTACCTTAGAAAAAGCATCTGCAGAAGTTCTTTTTACGACACCATTTCTTGTCACAAAAAATAGCGTTAAATCAGTTAAATCCTTTCCACTTGGCACTGGTAATATAGATTTAATTTTTTCATTTTCAGATAATGGTAAAAAATTCATTATAGACTTTCCACGAGTTGATCTTCTACCTTCAGGAAGATCATACATTTTTGTCTGATATACACGTCCTAAATCTGAAAAAAACAATATATCACTATGTGAATTTGCAGTTAGAAAGTGTGTAACGATATCATCATCCTTAGAATTCATTCCAGATACGCCAACACCACCACGTTTTTGTGATTTATATTCATCAGGATCCGTCCTTTTAATATATCCACTTTGTGTAAATACCATAGCAAATTCTTTTTTAGGTATTAGATCTTCCATTGAAATAGAATTAACAGCACCAGGTATTATTTTAGTCCTTCTATCATCTCCATACTTATCTTTTATATTTAAAAGCTCATCTTTAATTACAGATAACATCTTCTTAACAGATTTAAGTAAGATTTGTAACGACTTAATATACTTAATTAGTTCTTTAAGTTCATCTTCAATCTTCTTTCTCTCTAGTCCAGCAAGTTTTTGTAATTTCATATCTAAAATTGCTCTTGCTTGTATTTCTGTAAATTTAAATTTATTCATTAAATTCACCAAAGCCTCCTGTCCATCCTTAGATTTCTTAATAATTTTTATAACTTCATCTATATGATCTAATGCTTTATTTAAACCTTCTAATATATGTGCCCTAGCTTCAGCTTTCTTCAGGTCAAATTCAGTACGCCTACGAACAACCTCTTGTCTATGTTTAATAAAATATTCTAATATATCTTTTAAACCAAGAGTTTGTGGAACCCCATTAACTAATGCAACCATATTATAATTAAAATTTGACTCAAGTTCTGTATGCTTATAAATATAGTTTAAAACACGTTTTGGCTGAGCAGACCCTTTTAAATCAATTACAATTCTAATATCTTTTGTAGATTCATCTCTTAATGCTTTAATTCCTTTTATCTTCTTATCACGAACTAAATCTGCAATCTTTATAATAAGATTTTGTTTATTAACACGAAAAGGGATAGATGAAATTATTATTTGGTTTGTACCATTTCTAGCTTCAACTATCTCTGCTTCACCACGAGTTACAACCTTACCGCGCCCTGTAGCATAAGCATTTTTTATATCATCTGGATTATAAGCTAATCCTCCAAGAGGAAAATCAGGACCTTTTACATAATCCATTAATTCGTCTCCTGTAGTTTTAGGATTATCTATCAATGCAACAGTTGCATCTATAACTTCACTAAGATTATGCGGTGGAATATTAGTTGCCATTCCAACTGCAATTCCAAGTTGTCCATTTAACAATAATGATGGTACTTGAGTAGGGAGTACTGTTGGTTCTTTTCTCGTATCATCATAGTTAGATATGAAATCAACGGTATCTTTTTCTAAGTCACGTAATAATTCAGTAGAAATCTTATTCATCTTTGCTTCTGTATAACGCATAGCGGCAGGAGAATCACCATCTATAGATCCAAAGTTTCCCTGCCCCCATACTAACGGATATCTATATGTGAAATCTTGAGCCATGTTAACCATAGCCATATATACAGATGTGTCTCCATGTGGATGATATTTACCAAGAACATCTCCAACTACAGTTGCAGACTTCCTAAACCTAGATGATGCAGTTAAACCAATATCATTCATTGCAAATAAGATACGACGATGAACAGGTTTAAGTCCATCTCGAACATCAGGTAGTGCACGCGAAGTTATAACACTCATTGCATAAGCAATAAATGATTCTTTCATTTCACCAACAATATTCATCTTCTCTATATGTCCAGATTTTCCTTCTATATTTTTATTATCTTCTTTTTTCATAATAATTATTTCTTTATATTATCATTACCTATGATTTTGATATCATTCATTTTATTTTTTATATTGACAAAATCACTATTCATATTATCAATATTATTCATTAATACATTGAAGTCACTTTCGCTTTTTACATTAACGCTACTTTCTTTTTTAACAACTAAAATGACAATCCATATCACAACGATTATTAATGTAGCAATTACAGCAAGAACGATAGATATATTCTTTATTTCATGTTCTGGTTTTTTTTTAATTTTTTCTATATGTCTTCTCATATAAATTAATTATTGAGCATCAAGAACGACAACGTGTCCTGTTAATGTTTCTAAATCACTTTTTTTGAAAACATATTTCTCTATAGCCGCTACATCAGATGACATCTCTTTAAGAAATGCTTCAAGCATTCCACTGTCTCTATCTTTTCCATAATCCATTGGGATAATAACTTTTGGAGAGAAATTCTTTATTATTTTAGATGCTTGCACTGGGTCAAGTGTTTCATTTCCCCCTATTGGAACAAATATAATATCAACAGATTCTATATGCTCTTTAGTTTTTTGGTTAATATCTTCACTAGATAAATCACCTAAAAAACAAAAAGATATACCTTCAATATTAAAAAAATATACTGTATTTATAAAATCTGAATCATCATGCTTTGTTTTTTCACCGTAGCCAACGTAAAGATTTCCATCTATTTCATATGACCCAGGTCCTTTTATCAAAAAAGGAATTTGATCATTATATTCTGTGTTTTCGTAACCACAATAATTAGGATGTCTCATCGTACATAATGTTACATTTGAACCAAATTTTGCAGGTTTTATTTTTAATGAATTTTCTTTCGAAAGTGGGTTAATTGCAACAATAGTATTTCCTTGTTGAATTTTAAAATATTGCTTTCCATAATATGTAATAATCATATATTATATAATAACATAATAACGTATAAATAACATAATAAAATTCCACTAAAATATAAAAGTCTCTTAAAAAAGGAAATGAATATCTATAAAATGGTTTTTGCTACGCAAAAACCATTTAAATACAACTTCAAAAATAAAAAACGCTTAAAATCAAAATTTAAGCGTTTTAAAAAGAAAATATTTATCAATTATTATTAGTAGTTAATTCAATAAACCTTCTTTTTCCAGCACCAACTGATGAATTTGGATTATTTGGATTATTTGGATTAAAAATTTCCATAATATTATTCATAAATAAACCACACATCTTACCAAATAATAGTATAGAAATTTCTTTGCTTCCATCTATATCACAAACAATATTATATAACTCATCAATCAATCCATTTATATTTTTATTATCTTTAGTAAATAACCAAAAAGATTTTAATAAATTTTTTATAAATTCAAATTGAACCTGTGTAATCTCATTTTTAACACTACTAAGTTCGTCTTTTCTAGATTCTTCAAAGAAATTATCTAATTCGTCAATATGTTGTGTATTCCCTAAATTTAATTTAATTAATTCAATGGATAAAATATAATTTTTCATAATTATTAATTTAATTTTAGTTATTAAAATATTTATTTTAAGTATAAACAAATATATAATATAAGTCAAACTTATATTTACACAAAAAAAATAGCTTGAACTGAAAGTCCAAGCTATTTATAAGGTTTTAAGGGTACAAGACCCAAGGTTCAAGATTACGTAGAAACTACTGAACGAGAACGAAGGATGCCGCACGAGAAAGACGTCCTGCACCAGTCCACCAACAACTTGACACCGTTCCAATTCACGCTAGGAACGCCACCGTCAGAATCACGAGAACCAACGCATAATGTAATTTTATCTACATCAAGATGTTTTCCTGTTTCTTCAAAGTGTTTTAATTCAAGAATTAAACGTTCCATTAAGGTAATACCTGTATGGTTCATTTCTTCCAAATCATTTGCTGATTTGTTTTTGAATTAAAACACTTTGAAGAAACAGGAAAACATCTTGATGTAGATAAAATTAC
>CAMZLR010000017.1 GCA_947311725.1 Candidatus Campbelliibacteriota bacterium
GGAAGTGTGGCTGAGTGGTTGAAGGCAACGGTCTTGAAAACCGTCGTACGTGAAAGCGTACCGTGGGTTCGAATCCCACCACTTCCGCCAAGACTCCGTAGTATCGGAGCGACCCGAAACCCTTATTTTATAAGGGTTTTTTGTTTACCTATTTTAGCAAAAAAGCTCGACCCACGTGGGATTCGAACTTTTTACATAAATAGACTATTTTCTAATAAAATATCTCGTACCTCTACCTAGACCTTTTCTTTCAATCCATTTAAGTTTTAGTAATTTATTAAGTGACTGCCCAACACTTACCCGAGAAATATCTAGCTCTTTAGAAACTTGGATAGGAGTAAATTCCATTTCAAAATCTTTAATATAATTCCAGATTCGTTCCTGTTGTGGCGATAGAAATTGTGATACTTCTTTTTGTGAAATTAATTGTATTGCTGATCTTGATTGCTGAAGAAATGTATACGTAAAAAATTGTAACCAAGGAGAAATATCTTCATTTTCTGTATCTATACTTTTCTGAGAATTTCGTAAATTTAAATAATATTCAATCTTATTTTCTTCTATATATTTTTCATGAGAAATGTACGGAACATATTCATATCCATGCTGGAGCAATAACAGGTTTGTAAGTATCCGAGAAAGTCTTCCGTTTCCATCTTGGAATGGATGAATATAGAGAAACTCAACAATGAAGTTTCCAATGATTAAAAGTGGATGAAATTGTTTTTCAAGAAATGCACTCTGAGTCCACTCAACTAATTCCAACATAGCTTTTTGAGTCTTCCATGCAGGAACAGTATCAAAAGAAATATTTTCCCATGATAAACTGATTAAAGCAATTCTGTTTTCGTTCTTTTTATACTCACCTATATGTTGAATATCTTTATCTGTATATTTTAGTAACTCTCGGTGAAAGAATTTGATAGTACTTTCAGAAAGTGGAATTGTTTGAAATGAATTAAATACATTATCTAATATTTCAAAATACCCTTGGACCTCTTGCTTATCTCTATCTTTAAAAGTTTGCAGAGATAAACCCTTCATTAATTTCTCTACATCGTCATCAGATAATGACGAACCTTCTATTCTTGTTGATGACCCTGTTGAGGTGATCAATACCGATCTCTTTAGTCTAGTAAGAACTTGCCTATCAAGCTCTGCACCAGTAATCCATTTTTGTTTTTGTAGATCAATATTTTGAATATTATTTATTATTGTATCTGAAAGGTTTGATATTCTTTTGTTGTATTTATAGTTCATAATCGTATATGTTTTGTATATATGATTATATATGATTATATATGATTATTCAAGTTATTCTGCATTCAATGTTTATAAATTTCTGTATAGAATATATTTATCAACGATATGCAGTCGGGACGACCCATCTAGTTCGAATCGCATCTTCTCCGCAGAGTTATTAAAAGGTTTCTTGTTTAAAAACAAGAAACCTTTTAATAAAGCAATTAAGATAGTGAGTATTTCTTTCTAAATAGCGTTAATATCACTATTAAACCAAATACAGACAACGAAGCAATAATAAAGCTAGTCTGAAATATATTTACTAATAACAAAATAATTCCAAAAAATATAAAACCAGCAAACATAGACGCAGAATTTCTTATCGTTGATACATTCAATGGATTATTTTTAGACCCAATTTTAAATATATTTCTATCTAGTGGAATACTTATAAATAAAGTAACAAAACCAACTACAACAACACTAATATAATAAAAGATTGGAACGTGGAAAAACATACGCATAATCCATATAATCAACACAATAGAAGCACCTAATAATATCAAAAAATGTGTCTTCCTTTTACTAAAGAAACCAGAAAAATATGAAAATATAATACTAGTTATAGACGCAATTATTGATATAGCAGCAACTGACTGTATTGTCTCAAATACGACAAAAATAAATATAGGCCAAATTGTAGATTCAGCAACTCTATGCATAGACCATATAAAATGATTAACAAATACGAATCTATCTGATGAATTAAATTTTTTTATACTCAACGGAATTACTTCTTTTGGCTTATCATTAACTTGCTTTAGGCGAAATAATGGGATTACAGATATTACAAAAAATAAAATACTAACGAAAATAAGTGCATCTTCTGATATAAAGATCAAAAACAAAGCACCAACAATAGGACCTAAAAGGGTTCCAAATTTCCTAATAGCATATAAAAATCCTGTTCCAACTTTTGTATTTTTTTCTTTTTTTTCTATCTCCATAAATAAAAAAAGATGAGATACCCAATAAAATGAGTCATAGATAGCAGCCAATAATGCTAAGATGCCTAAAAAAACAAGTGAATCTGAGTTCGATATTTGACTCAAAATAACAAAAAAAACTATAGTTGCTAGTGTTGCTATTATTATACAAATCCGTGCACCAAACTTTATAATAAACAAACGAGCAAGAAAATTTAGAAATACATCTATCATAAAATAAAAAAAATAATAAAGGATTACAGTATCTAAGCTAAAACCAGAAACTAAAAGCAATATAGGTATAAATACTGCTATAAGTGATCGGCCTATTGTATGTAACCATACAGATGTCTCAAACATCCAAAAATTTGAATGTAATAATCTATCTATTCTTTGACTATGAAAATAAAATAATTGCATAATAATTATTATAACAGAGATACAAAAACTAATAAAAAATTATAATTAAAAAGAACGATTCTAAATCGTTCTTTTTAAGAAAATTACATTTTTTCTAATATATCTATTCCTAATACCAATACTTATTGTATTTTATTTAAAATATACATATTAATTATATTACATTTTTAATATAAAAAAGATGAGATTGTTATCTCATCTTAATAAATCAAGATCTAAACAAAGGAAATGTTAAACAGTGTGACCCTACGCGTGTACGCGATAACTCAAAACCATCTATCCCTATAATAAATTTATGTTTTAATGGCAATGGGGCGTAAACCTTTTCTGCTTGTATATATAAATACCAATTTTTTTTAAACTCTTCAATCGTTCTTTTGTTTCTATTATAAATAATAGCATGTCCTGGTGCTATAGATATGCAATTTGCTCCATCTGTCCACTGCTCTCTTTCTTGGTCAAGAATATCATTACCTCCGCATAAAATAGGAGTCATATCACATAAACCAACATAAGATAAGGCTGAAATTAAATCGCCTATTTCTTCTCTTCCATTCTTACTAAGGATTATAACGCTTGATGATTTATCAATATCAGACCCTAATATTAATGGAGGATACACAACACATTCTTTTGTATTCACCATGGTGAATACAGTATCAAGGTGCATTGCAGACCTTCTTTTAGGTAAATTAACAGCAACTATATACTTAAACCATATAGCAAATATCAAATTTTTTAAAATTTCAATTGTATCTATGGAAGTTCTCTCACTTACACCAATTAGAACTACATCTTCAGATATAACCTGAACATCACCACCATCTATAGTTCCATTTGAATTATAATCCAGATGTTCAACAGTAGAATAATCTTTATGAAATCTAAAGATAGATTCTATTAAAGAAAATTCTCTTTTCCTAACTTCATATGTCGCTCTTCCTGGTAAATAATAACCCCCTAACATAACACCTGAATCCCTAGTAAACATACTATTTACAATAGGAATAATTCTTTTAACGTTACTATATCTAGGTGGAACCCCATTGTAAATATAATTTATGATATCTATAACCGAAGAACTAGCTAATTTATCAGCAATATCTCTATTAAAATAATAATTTAAAAAACCATCTCTTAAGCCGCCATCTAAAAGAATAGATTTGAGAAGTTCTTCTTGCTCTATAACTGTAATATTTTGCGTTCTCAAAAAGCTCACAAACTTTTGATGTTCCATCTTTATAACATCGTGGTCGACAATATCGTCTATTAACATCTTATCCATATTTGAGGGTGTAACAAAATCAAGACCATTTATAGGAGATTTAACTAATACAGACTTAATCTGTCTAATTTCTGAAAATATATTAAATATTTAAAAAACAAATAATTATTACTTAAAACCGAAAAGAAAACCTTCTGTATTTTTTTTATATCTATTTCTTGCAAAAAGAATAAACCCATCAAAAGGAGCTAGAACCTCATCACCATCGTCGTGCCCAACACAAGATCCTTTTGCCACAAAAGAAAAGTCAGGAAAATTACCACACAAAATAAACCTATCTGTCTTTGTATAATATGAATAGGATAAAGTTAAATGGTTACGATTACCAACATATAATTCACAATTATTTTTATTGTATATGTGGTTACGTGAAAACAAAAAACCATATATACTTCTTTTAGAAAGAGAAACTCCATCTGGATTATTATGCTTTCCACACTCAATACATATTCCAATCTTACCATTCTTGTTCATATACCCATCAGCTCCACCTGGTTCTATGTCTTCGATCCCAGAAACAACATAAGAAAATTCCTTAGGAAAATATTTTATAATTTCTATAGAATTTTTCTCTGCAAACATAAATGGGTGGACATCTACTTCGCCAGAATGTAAATCAAGAAGTGCAGAAGATTTATCTAAATATTTTTTTATAAACTGTGCACGCTTAAATTCATATGTATTTTTAATATCATCATCATATTCATTTTCTTCCAAGAAAGCCCTATTTAAATTAAATTCAAACATACGTTTATTTATTTTTATAGCCTTTGGGTTACCATATATAAAATATACAGTTCCGTTTTCAATATTCAGATCATCTATAATTTCATTAAAAGCAAAAACACCACATGTCTCATTTCCATGTATTCCCGCAATAATAACACTTACGTTTCCTTTATATTTACCTTTTTTCAAAATAACTTCTTCCATAAAAAAATAGAACTAATAATAAAAATTATATCATTAGTTCTAATATATATCTTTTAAAGAAAAAACCAACTTGAATTTTCATGTAACTGGCAAGATTTACACTCAGGAGAAATTACATCACAAATACATAAATCTTTTCTCATCTCTGTAAATTCAGAAAAATTATCCATAGTTTTTGCCATAATATCAAGAAATATTTTCTTAACAATTGAATTTGTTGTAACGGAAACTGGAAACCAATTATCCCTCTTAGATGTCTCAATCTTATGTAGCAATAACTTTTCCAATAAACCGTTATTTCTATAAAATGGATCAATATAATTTGAACCTAACTCAACAAAAGTTCTATTATAAAAAAAATTTTATAATTCTTTGTTCTTGCAAAGAAATACCAGCAGCTCCAACTATTTTATCTCCAATAGATACAACAGCATTATCCAAAAAAGACTTTTTTAAATATTCAGCTGTCTCACTTAATGGATATTCCTCCTTTTGTGTACCACCACTCCACCATCTTAATATAGTTAATAACTCTTTTTCAGAAAATTTAGAAAAATTATCAATTTTAAATATAGACATAATATTAAATTTTTATATTGTTTTATATAAAAAATACTAATTTTTAATAAAATGTCAAAAATAAATATTGTATATTTACATAAAATATTTTTTAAATAAGAAATAAATTATAAATAATAATACAAAAATAACAGAGTACAGATTAAACCTTTTTATAATATGATCTGTAACTCTCTTTCCAAATCTCTGAGCTAAATATACCTCTAAAAAGAATCTTAAACCTCGCCCTATAACAGAAGCTAATATAAAAGGAATAAAACTAACTTTTAATGCCCCACCAATAAGTGTAAATATCTTAAACGGAATAATAGTGAATGCAGATGTAAACATAACTATAAAAGTATTATTATCAAATAATTTTACAACATGATTAAAATGTTTCTGATATCCATAAAATTCAATAAATTGTTTACCAAAAAGATTAAAAAAATATGATCCTAGAAAATAAGCAAAAAAAGCACCAGCAACTGAAGATACTGTAGCAATCAAACCAAATTTAACCCACTTTTTTGGTTTAACAGAAGCAAGAGAAAAAGTAAAAACATCAACAGGGATTGGGAAAATAACTGACTCTAAAAAAGAAACAACAGCTAATACATATAATACATATTTCTTATCAGCCTCATTTTCGAGTCTTGTTAATAGTTTACTCATAGTCTGCATAATAACAGAAAAATTAAATACAACTAATATTTAACATTATCTAACTTTAGATCCTGCTTCTACAATGCCATTAGCGGTTAATAACACAGGTTTTCCGTCTAACCCATCTACTGCCATTAACATACCGTTACTCATAACCCCTCTAATTTCTCTTGGTTCTAAATTAACAATATATAAAACTTTTTTACCTAATAAAGAATTATATTTTGGAAAAAACTCTCTGATCCCTGAAACAATTTGTCTAACATCTCTTCCTTTATATTCTTCTTTATCAAAAGGAATTTCTTCTGACTCTTTTTCTCCAAAATCTATCTCAAATCTTAACAATTTATCTGTTCCGTCGATAGGTTCTATAAACCTAATCCACCCAATTCGCATTTCTAATTTTTTAAAATCTTCATATGTTATATTATCCATATAAAGATTATATTATTTTAAAAAAAATAAAAAAGGTATATCGCAACCTTTTTCATAATTAAATATTTATTTTTACACCATAATTTATCTTATCAGTATAAGATAAATGTAACCTAATTGAACATCCTTTAATTTTTAATTTATACTCAACCCTCGGGCCGATATATTCATCTCCTGATGAAATACCTATACCGAAATTCTTTCCAAAATAACGAATAACAGAAGTTGATACTTTGTATTCACCCAAACCAACAGTACCATAATTTATTCTAACAACGCCAAAATCAAAATTTCCGCGAAAATCTCCATATATAGTACAAAAAATCTCATCATTACTATAAGGTTGTCCAAAACCAATATTAATAGATGTCTTTATGTCTTTTCCAAAATGGAATATGAAACCTTCATAAATTCTATATTCATCTTTCTTTAATTTAATAGTAGTTCTAAACGATATATTATTTATCTTTTTATCCACCTTTAATCTTACTTGGTCAAGATTAAACATAATGTCCATTTTTTCTACAATTTATTCTTCTTGTGCATTAGATATTTGCAATAGTATCATCATAAATGAGAATATTGATATTAAATTTTTCATATTTTATCTTTTTTTTAAAAAAATAATTATTTCAATAACTATTATATAGTTTTACTAACTAAATACAATAAGCAAAAAATAGAAATAAAGAATGTCACAAAAACAAAATAATTATAGTAAAGAAAATTGATAAAAATTTTATCAATAAATATTATTTAGAC
>CAMZLR010000018.1 GCA_947311725.1 Candidatus Campbelliibacteriota bacterium
ATAACTTTCTTAATAAAAGAGAATATATCACTATAGTAATATGGGTTGTATTATTCTTTAGAAATTTTCTATTAAAAAGCGGAAGTTTAGTTTCTGGTTTATTCTTTGTTGCAATGTCGATTATTTTACTTCTAATAATTATTAGAATAGACAAAATAAAATCTATAATCTTTATCCTAGGAATAATACTATTTTCAATGATTAACTTTAACCTATTTGGAAATGAATCTTATTCTTGGATTAAGAATGCTAATGGGAGCTACGAAGAAGCATCTATTGTATATTTTAATCCGAAATTTTGGAAAGATCCTGATAATCTAATTATCAGGAACGATGATTTTGGTGGAAATGATTCTTTCTTTACATCAGATCCTATACACATAAAAATTAAAAGTGGAGACTTTGAAATCCACAGAAATATTTATGTAGAGGTAAGCAGAAAAACATGGGAAGAATTTTCCTTCTCTGAAAAAGATTTAAGAAATTTTTTAGAGAAAGAAATAAAAGAAAAGATCTTAAAAAGTTTTGATCAATGTTCTATCGAAAAAATTACTGACCTTGCAATAATGTTTGAATATGACGGGAAAAAATGCATTTCTGCAGAAATTAAATAAAAACTGAATATAAAATGCGAATGAATTTATTCATTCGCATTTTTTAAATGTCTAATTTATATAAGTTAAAACTAACGTATCTCTCCACCTATAGATTTAACATATTCTTCTATTATACCCATTTCTTTATTAACTTCTTCATCGGTAAGTGTTTTTTCAAAAGATTGAAAAATCAATGTAAAGGCATAAGATGTTTTTCCTTCTTTTTCAAATTCATCAAATAGGTAAACTTTCTGTAAAAAATCTGTATCAAGTTTTTCCAATGAAATTTTAATCTCTTTTGCACTAATCTCTTTAATCCAAAAAGATATATCTCGCTTTATATAAGGATATATTGAAATTCCATTGAAAACAGCATCGTCTTTATAAGTTTTTTCTTTCAACATATCTAAATAAGAAATATCTATCATCTTTTCTCTAAACTGATCTAATTCAAACTGAACAATATTTCCTTCTTTTATATAATTTAATTTTTCAATATTAAATAAACCAGTTAATTCAGAAATAATATTATCTATCTGCTTCTGCTCATCTCCGTATTTCTTTCGAGTTTTTTTTGATAGGGTATTTATCCCAAAACAACAAACTGTTTTTTCACCATCTTTTGTATGAATATTATCGATTTCAAAATTCAAAATCTGCTCCACATTAACAAAATCTGAAACACGACTATTTTTTTCAAGAGATTCTTTCATCTGCTTATAAAGATTTTTCCTTAATGACTTTTTATCACTTGCTAATGGATTAAACAAGTCGACTTCGCCTTTGTTAACAAATGTATAATTCATTATCTCTATAAAACCATTTTTAATAAAATAATTTCTTAACATTTGTGATATATAAAATAACTTATTAACTTTTGGACTAAATTCTAAATTATCAACACTCGCTATTGGAATATTATGATAACCATACAGCCTACCGATTTCTTCAATCATATCTTCTGGAATACGTAAATCAAGACGTTCATATGGAATAGATATACGATATACCCCTTTATTATAGATATATGTATACTGGAAACGATCAAGAATTTCATTTACATCTTCCTCTTTTAAAGAGAAACCAAGTAGACGAGAAATATGATCTAAGTCTAATTCAAGAGTAAATTTTTCTTCAGGATTTGGATAAATGTCTGTAATAGGTGAAATTTTTGTTAAATCTGTTATAGCTAATTCCATTAATAATGAAGTAATAGCATGAATAGCTGGTATAGTTTTTTCACTAGTAATTCCATTTTCATAACGCTTAGAAGCATCTGTAAAAATCTTTATACGCCTAGCAGTTTTCCTGGTTGTTATTGGGTTAAAATTAGCAGATTCAATAATAATATTTTTAGTATCTTTAGTAAGTTCAGCAGCTTTTCCTCCTTTTACACCAGCAATAGCAAGTACTTTTTCTTCATCTGCAACAACAAGATCGTCTTCAGTAAGAATAATTTCCTCTCCTGTTAAATTAAGCATTTTTTCTCCAGAAATTGCATTTCTTATAACAATAGAACCATTTACCTTGTCTGCATCAAAAACATGCATAGGCTGTCCAATATCAAAAAGAATAAAATTAGTAGCATCTACGATAGCATTAATAGATTTTTGCCCCATTGAAGCAATTCTATTCTTTAACCAATCAGGAGATTCTCGTACCTCAATATTTTCTATAAGCCGTGCTGTATAACGAAGACATTGTTTTCGGTTCTCAAATTTTACAGAAATCTTTTCTTTTGTCTTCTGTGTAGAATGATACGGAGAAAATCGTTCCTCTAGAAGTTCTCTTCCTATTAAACCAGCAATTTCTCTTGCAACACCTTCATGACACAAACAATCATGTGCTCTATTAGGAAGAACATCAACATCTAGAACCCAATCGTCATTTTTTTCTTCAAGCCCTTCTATCTCAAAAGAATGTAAAAGTAGTGTATCTGAAATTTTTTGCATAGAAGGTAATTCATTTTTAAAGTAGCTTTGCAGCCATTTCTTTGAAATTAACATAATATTATTTATCGTATTGCATCATGAATTTTTATTCCACCCTGGTAAAAATACCTTACATCATCGATATTATATTTCATCATAGTAAGTCGATCAATCCCAACACCAAATGCAAAACCTGAATACTTTTTTGAATCTATCCCAACATTTTCTAATACATTTGGATGAACCATTCCAGCACCGAGAACCTCCATCCATTTATCTCCGAATTTCAAATCTATTTCTATACCTGGTTCAACAAAAGGAAAATATCCAGGACGGAAACGAAACTCTATAGGTCTTCCATAAAATTTATTTAAAAATTTTTCGAGTGTTCCTTTTAAATGAGCAAGAGAGATTCCCTCACCAACAACTAATCCCTCAAAATGGTAAAATTGTGATTCATGTGTAGCATCTGTTGCTTCATTTCGAAAAACTTTTCCAGATGCAATCATTTTAAATGGGAATTTTCTATTATTTTTTATGAACTTTTCCATAAATCTAATCTGTACTGAGGATGTATGGGTTCTTAAAACCTTTAATCTTCCATCACCACTTTTCTCGCGAACAAAAAAAGTATCTTGCATATCTCGTGCAGGATGATCTTTTGGAACATTAAGTGCATCAAAATTATGCCACTGATCTTCAAGATATGGTCCATCAGCAACCTCAAAACCCATTTCAATGAAAATATCAGACATTTGTCTAATGGTCTGTGGAATAGGGTGTAATTTACCTTTTCTTTCATTCATAGTTAAAATAATACACTAAAATATTTTTTTGAAAACTAAAAAAATATATTGATATATAAATCATATATGATATTCTAATAATGAAAAATTATAAACTTAAATGAGATAAAATGAAAAAAAGAAAATTAAAATTATTATCTATAAGGATTATATCTATATTTTTTTTATTATCTTCTTTGATTAACACATACGGAGGATTTAAAGAAAATATATTAAGCGTTTGGATACCCTTTGCTGTAATATCAGCAATATTGCTATATATAGCGATACGACCACAGATTTTTTATGAATAATAAAAAGTGGAATTCATTTTCCACTTTTTTTAAATATATTATTTTAATAACTCAATAAACAAATCTGTAAAAAACTTTGGGTTTCCAGAACCATTACTTTCTTTCATAGCCATACCTATAAAAAATTTTATAAGACCTTCTTTACCTCCTTTAAATTCTGCAACTTGTTTTGGGTATTCTTCAATAATCTTCTTAACAATAATTTTCAATTCATCTATATTATTTTCTTGTATAAGGTTATTTTTTTTTGCAATATCTCTACTATCTCCACCACTCTCTAAAAGTTCAAATAAAATCTCTGTAGTAGCACTTGAATTTATCTCATTTTCAATATTCATGTTTATTAAATCAATAAATGATTTAATAGAAATTACTTTAAATAAATTATTACTATCAAGATCTATCTTTTTTGCAAAAGAAGGAATATCTGACGTTATATAATTCGATGCCTTTTTTATGAAAGATTTATCCTTTCCTTCTATAACTCTTTCAAAAAAATCTGCATAATTATAATTATTAATATAAAATTCTATATCTTCATCTTTTATACCAAAATCTTTTGAATATCTAATTCTCTTTTCCCACGAAAGTTCAGGTAAATTTTTCTTTATTTTTTCTAGATCAAATAATTCATGTAAATATAATTTAGGTAAATCTGGTTCTGGAAAATATCTATAATCTTTAGCGTTCTCTTTTGATCTTTGTGAAAAAGTAATTTGTTTTTTATCATCCCATCCACGTGTCTCTTGTTTTATTTCTCCCCCACTCTCTATTACATCTATCTGACGTATTATTTCAAATTCAGATGCTTTTCCAGCAGCAGCTATTGAACCAATATTTTTTACCTCTACTTTTGTTCCTAAAACATCAGTCTTTGAAACAGATAAATTTACTTCTATACGCATTTGTCCTTTTTCAATATTTGCATCACCAACATCTAGATATCTTAATAACAATTGTAACTCTTTTGCAAATTTAATAACATCTTCTGGTGTATGTAATACTGGTCTTGTAACAAGTTCCATTAATGGTGCTCCTGCACGATTAAAATCAATCAATGTATAATCATCAAAATGTTTTGATGTAGCTGTGTCTTCTTCTAAATGGATTCTTTCTAACTCAAATCCAGCTAATTCTCCTCCAGAGACAATTGGATATTTATATTGTGAAATCTGATATCCTTTTGGTATATCTGGATAAAAATAATTTTTTCTATCAAATTCTGTAAAATTCGAAATATTACCACCAATAGCAAGTCCAATCTTTACCATATGCTCTACAGCCCTCTTATTTATAGTAGGAAGTGTACCTGGATGAGCTAAGTCAACTGGAGAAATATTTTGATTTGGTCTTATTTCATCTGGATTATTTGGTGACATTGAAAACATCTTCGTATTTGTTTTTAAATGTGCATGTATTTCCAACCCTATTGTAACCTTATATCCTCTAGTATCTATATTCATATTTACCATCATAAATGATGATAAATAAAAAACAACATCTAGTATACTAGAACCACAATACTAAATATGTTATATTTTTATATATGTCAGATAAATCAAAAAGTAAATTAAAGAAAATAGAACAAGAATGTGTCAATAATCATACAGGTGATAATTATGCCATACGTATGTGTATAATAGACGATGAATTTGAAAGAGGATTTGAGGCTATAAGAAGATATCCAAAATCAGTCACAATTTTTGGATCAGCAAGATTAGATGAAAATAGTAAATATTCAAAACAAGCTACTGAACTAGCAAGAAGAATAGCTGAAGAAGGATACGCTATAACAACAGGTGGTGGACATGGTATAATGGGGGCAGCTCATAAGGGTGCATATTTAGCAAATGGACAATCATTAGGTATAAATATAGAGTTATCACACGAACAAACAATGAATAAATATATAACTGATTATGTTGAATTTCACCACTTTTTTTCTAGAAAAGTTATTTTAACATATTCCGCTGAAGTATTCATATATTTCCCTGGTGGTTTTGGTACAATGGATGAATTATTTGAAATATTAACTTTAAAACAAAATAATAAAATACCTAATATTCCTGTAATACTATTCGGATCAAAATTTTGGAATCCATTTAAAAAATTTATAGAAAAAAATCTATTAAAAAATAGTACGATATCAAGAAGAGACCTAGATCTATTTATTATAACAGATGATATAGACAGAGCAGTTAAAATAGTAAAATATGCAAAAATTAGAACAGATATAGAGCCAGATTTAAAAGAATTTGGATACGACAAAAATATTTAATTTCCTTGCTGCTCGACTAGGATTCGAACCTAGATAATCAGCGCCAGAAGCTGATGTCCTACCATTAGACGATCGAGCAATACTTAATATATTAACTAATTAATAAAAAAATAAAAGACAACATAAACAAAATATTTATGCTGTCTTTTATTTTTTCTCAAATTAAACTCTTAGATACTTTCTTATCGCAAGTATACTTGAAAAGAAACCAAGAAGTATACCAGCCCCTCCAATTATAATACTAAATTGTATTATATTATTAATAAAATAATTTTTTATACTCATCCCACCAAAAAATGTCATAGTAATACCAGATAGCCAACTTGTTATTGGAAATAATATAATCAATGTTATTATTGTTGCAATAATACCATATAAAACACCAATAACAGTAAAAGGACCCCTAATGTAACGATGTTCCGCACCAACTAAGCGCTTTACGACTATATCATCTTTTGCAGAATAAATTGCAATACGCATTGTACTCAATACGACAAGTACAGAAACAATAGACAGAAATAATATAACAGCATATGCAATTCCGCGTACAACAGAACTAAATTGATTTAATCTATCTATTATTTTTTTATTATCATGATAATTAGTCCTTTCTACAAATTCTGAGTTACTGACAACAGGTTCTGTTTCTATTGCTGTTATTATAGCTTCATACTGCGTGGATTCTTTTGCTCTTATATTTAAAGATGCCCCCAACGGGTTATCACCAAGTTCTTCTAAAGATCTCTTTATTAAGTCATCATCTGAATGTCTTGACTGGAAATCTATAAAAGCTTTTTCTTTAGATATATATGAAACATCACGTACTTCTGGTATGAGTAGTATCTTTTCTTCTAAATCTTTTATCTCACTAACTGGTGTATCAGGAAAAAAATAAATATTTATATCTACCCTATCTTGTAATTGATTAAGAGAAAAGTTAACTACCCCATTTATAAAAAGTAGGGAAGATAATACTAATAAAGACAGTGTCATAACTAAAACAGAAGAAAATGAAACAACCTTATTTCTCCAAAATGTAATGAGACCTTCCCTAAATATTCTTTTTAAATCTAAACCTAACGACATAATATTATTTTTTGTTAATGCTATTGTGATGATATTTTCCTTCCTTATCATCTCTAATAATTTTTCCATTATCTATATGAATAACTCTCTTCTTTAATTCATCAACTACAGAACTATTATGTGTTGATAATATAACAGTTGTTCCTAATTCATTTATTTTTTTCAAAATATTTATTATTAAATGAACACTGGACGGATCTAAAGATCCAGTAGGTTCATCAGCAATTAATAAATCAGGCTGGTTTATTATTGCTCTAGCTATTGCAAGTCTTTGTTGCTCACCACCAGATAATTCACTTGGAAAATAAAACATTTTATCATCTAATCCAACTAGATTTAATGCATGTGGAACATCAGCTCTGATTTCAGCATCTCTTTTTCCAATCATTTCCATAGCAAAAGATACATTCTCATATACAGTCTTATCTTCTAATAATTTAAAGTCTTGAAACACAACACCGATACGCTGTCTATATTTAGGGATATCTGCCTGTCTAAGATTATGAATATTTATACCATCAAAATGAACAGATCCCTCTGAAGGACTTTCCTCTGTTAAAAGAATTTTCAACAGAGTAGTTTTTCCTGCACCAGATGGCCCAATTAAACTTATAAATTCACCATTATCTATGGATAGATTTATATTACGTAACGACGTATTACGTTGTTGATATATCTTTGATACATTTTCAAATTCAATCATTATAATTAATATATTAACATATTATTCAAAATAAAAAAAATATATATAACAATATATAATCTTTATGTTAATCCAACTAATTTCCTTACTTCTTTCATATTTTCTTTTACGATCTTCTTTATATTCCTTTCCCCTTCATCTAAAATTTGTCTTACTATACCAGGATTATCCTCATAATACTTACGTTTCTCTCTCATTGGTCTTATAAATTCTAAATAATTTTCTAAAAGAATTTTTTTCGATTCTCCATAACTTAGACCTCCATATTCATAACCTTTTTTTATCTCAGATAATTGCGGTTCTTTTGTTATTAATTTATGTAACGCAAAAATATTACATTCATCTGGATTTTTAACTTCATCTGGTTTTTTAGAATCTGTTACAATACCCATTATTGCCTTTTTTATCTCCTTATCTGTTCCAAATAAAGGAATCGTATTTCCATATGATTTCGACATCTTTTGTCCATCAGTTCCTATAATTGTTGCAACTTCTTCTTTTATATATTCTCTTGGTTCTTTAAAGAATTTACCATAAATATTATTAAATTTTCGTGATATCTCTCTAGCCATCTCAACATGTTGAATCTGATCACGTCCAACAGGAACGATATCAGCCATAGGTAATAATATATCTGCAGCCATTAATACTGGATAATCAAAAAGCCCAACAGAAGCTTCTATTCCTTTTGATACTCTATCCTTAAAAGCATGTGCTCTTTCTAACCAAGGAACAGTAACTAAACAGTTAAATATCCATGATAATTCTGTAACCTCAGGAATAGAAGACTGTCTATAAAATAATGTCTTCTCTTGATCTAAACCTATTGCAAGATAATCTAGTATAAGATTATAAATAGATAACTTTAATTCATCTTTATTTTGCATCGTTGTAATAGCATGAAAATCTGCTATAAAAATATACATTTTAAAATCGCCTTGTATATCAATGGTAGGCTTCATCATACCAAAATAATTACCTAAATGCGGACGCCCTGTTGGCTTAATTCCAGAAAGTGCTATTTTTTTTTCATTAAAATCTTTCATATAATATATTAAACATTATGAACTATACGTGTAGGGTAAGGTATTTCTATTCCATGTTCTTCAAATATTAACTTTAACCTGCGACGCATTTCACCAGTTATACCATATTGTGTCTTTGGTAATACTTTTCCACTAATATGTATAACAATTGAAGAATCTCCAAAATCATCAACCCTTAAAAAATGAGGAGATTCTAATATATCAGAAGAAAATTTCGGATCCTCAGAAATCTCTATTCCAACTTCATTTATTATTCTCTCTAATTTATCTATATCTGTGTTATAGCCAACACCTATTTTGAAATCTACTTTTGAAAAATCTTTAGATTTATTAGATGCAACCTTTATCTCACCGTTTGGAACATAATGTATTGTACCATTTATCTCTCTTAATTTTGTGATCCGTAATGTCATATCCTCCACCGTTCCACAATAATTATCTACACAAATATAATCACCTATTCTATATTGATTCTCAGCTAATATAAATAATCCTGTTATTATATCTTTTACAAGAGATTGAGATCCAAAGCCAACCGCAACGCCAAGTATACCGGCTCCAGTTATAAGCCCTCCGACAGGAACAGAAAACTCAGACAAGATTGTAATTATAGCAGTAACCCAAATTACTATTCCAAAAAAACTATGGGAAATTTTTATTAACGTATCTTCTCTCTTCCTCTCCTCTATTGCTGTTGTATATGAAGATCTTAATACAGCCTTACGTATAAATTTATCTAATATTCTATTTAGAAACTTGAGCAACAACCAAGCAATTAATACTATGACTAATAACTTAAGTCCATGCACTGTTATCCAAGTAACCAATAAATTAAAAACTCTCAAAAAAAATATATTCATATTTATATTATATCAATGCATATATAAATTAAAAGTAACATATTCAAAGAATAGATATTTATTTATAATAAGTTATCCACAATTTTATTAAAATTCCACTTGACAACTCTCTCTCTCTCTCTTGCTATAATAATATTGAATAGCTTTCATTTTTTAATGATTAACATATTGGCGAAACAAAACTGTTATAGTTTTGTTTATATTTAAAAATTTAATATTTATATTATGAATAAATCATTTTTAGTATTAAGTGTATTTATATTATTATCTGTATTAACATCTTGTGGGCCAAATTTTATTGATATGAGGGCAAGGGTCATAAAAGATCAATCCATTATAAGGTTAACGATCAATGAAGATGTAGCAAAGTATTACCAAAAAGGAGACACTGTGATGATAGAAAGATCGTCATACACATGGGATAGCTGGAAGATTTTAAATGATACAAGAAGAAAAGATTCATATGAATACTATGTTGGATCGTATTATTATACAAACAAATCGAAAACTGACTCGTCATATGTTGGTGGATACTCTCAAGAATATAAAAATGTTGTAATCGAAAAAATCATAAAATGATTTTTTCGATTATTAAAAACCGTAGAAAATTACGGTTTTTTTATTATAAATCTAATATATCAAATCTTTAACTTCTTTGTTCAGTTTAACAGCAAGTTCATTAGAACATCCAAACATATTTATAAAATCATCTATATTAAATGATACTAAATCTTTTATTAGAACAAATTTCTCATATGCCATCTTCTTCAATATAGATTTTGTAATAGAAGGTAATGTTGTAACAGGATATAACTTTTTATCATAAACTATTTTCATTAAATTTATATACTCTGGAAAACTCCAACCCATTAATTGCACGTCACGATATTTTACATAATTTATTGCGTTATCTGTAAATAATGTATTTGTTATCAACCACATATAATACTCTCTATTATCACCATCTTTTTTTGCCCTCCTTTTTATATCCTGTAGTCTTGCATCTGCATACATAATCTGATTAATATGTGTCTTTGTCTTAAAATCGTTTCTATATTTTGCTTCTACTATAAACACGACATTACCTTTTTCTGCTACAACATCAATTTCATGATCAACTCCTTCACCACTAAGATATACATTTGTATCCACCTTATAACCCATCTCTCTAAATAAAGAGGCAACATATTGTTCAAACATAAACCCAGAAGGACCTAATATAGATAAACCTCTTTCTAATCCATATAGAGAAGAGAGACCTGGGTCATATTTATATAATAAATCACTAACTATACTAAAGATATCATTTGAAGAAACCTTAGACATTATTGATTTAGATACTAATTTACATACATCTTTTATTACACCATCTGGTGCACCAATAATATTTAGTGACCTACATAACTTATCTGAGTTATATAATTCTTCGAATCCATTTCTTTTTATTACTTTTACAGCTTTCATTATAAATATAATAACATTAAAAAACACAAAATTAAACTTTGTGTTTTTTACCTAAAAATTTAATCAATATAGATTTAAATTTTTTTATACTTTCATCGTCATATGCAGTAATAGAATAAATCATATCATTACCGACCTTATTTCTGAATTTTGCAATAATTTTATCAAGTTCATCTTTTTCAACGAGATCACTTTTCGTTAAGAGTATCAACTCATCTTTTTCATCTAATCCCTCTCCGTAATTTAATAACTCACCACGAACTATTTCATAATCGAGAATAGGTTCTTTTGATTCTAAGCTAATCAAATGAACTATAGTATCGGTACGACGTATATGTTTTAAAAATTTATATCCTAACCCCCTTCCAGATGAAGCTCCTTGTATAATTCCAGGGATATCAGCAATAATATACCCATACATATCTCCAAGATGTGGGTCTAATGTAGTAAAATGATATTCACCAACTTTTGACTTAGCATTTGTTAAGGAATTAAGTAATGTAGATTTACCAGCAGATGGAAACCCGACAAGACCAACATCTGCAAACAAACGTAACTCTACGTAGAAGTCTGCAACCTCTCCTTTTTTACCAGGTGTCCACTCTAATGGTGTTGTATTTGTAGAAGATTTAAAATGTTCATTTCCATATCCACCACTACCACCTTTTAAAATTAATATTTTTTTACCAATTTCTCCAAGTTCAAATTCTTCATCTGTGAATAAGTTTTTTAAGACAGTCCCTCTTGGAAATTTCAATATTAAATCTTTACCGTTACGACCATCCTTTCCAAGATTACCACCTGGAATACCATTCTCAGCATAAAAATTCTTTTTATGTTTATAAAATTCTAGATAAGCCAAATCTGAAATAGTCTCAGCGTATACATCACCTCCATTACCACCATCACCACCACCTGGTCCAGATTTTGGTTTAAACTTTTCATGCCTCCATCGAACAACACCATCTCCACCATCACCAGCCTTAATATGTAATTTTACTTCATCTAAAAATGCCATAATAAAAGTATATGTTATTAATCATTAGTTACAAGGAAAAAATAAGATAGTTTTAATATAAAAATATCTAATCAATTAAAGCTAATTCTGCTAGTTGACGAGCTCCTAATCGTGTTTTAGCAACAGCTAGCCATAATGCATTATGACAAAAAATAGCGTCTGAAACCCCTGTAACTTTTTGTAATTTAGCATCTCTCTTACCAGCCCATGATTTTGGAAGAGATTTCCTATTTTCAAATGTGCATGGATTTTTTCTCATTGCTACAACCTTCCAATTATTGTTTGATTTTGCAACTATATACATTACATCAGGGTACTTACTCAAAACCTGCATCATCGGACCTACACTAACATGAAATGGGATTTCTATTATCTCCTTATCTTCTGAAGAATTATAAGCATACTCTATTAATGAAACCATCTTTATACGTTGAAAAGACTTCTCAATCTCACGTGATAGAACGCCCTTAAAAAAAACAACTAACTCCATAAAATTTTTATATTGATCCTTCTTACTTTCAATTCCAACATTCTGATACGCTGAGACTATACCATGAATACCGTATTCATATATTCCACCACAATCTATTGGCTCACTAATACTTACACCATTATCTATTGCATCAATAGGTTGTGCTAATCTTCTATCAATATCATTTACAACATCATTATTATTTTTACATAATAATGGTCCATATTTTTTCCAGACTAATCCAAAAGAAGCATATGGAATTCCATTTTCTCTTTTGCCAGCCCCTTCAGGTTGATGATGGTCAAATCGATCAATTTTTTCATCATATATTCCACCAACATCAAAAACATAATCTGCTTTTTTAATAACACCTTCATCACGAGTACGAAACAATTTACACTTAATTTTATTTTTTTCAAAAAATAAATGTAAAGTTGCACATGCAAAAATATCATCAGAATGAAAAGAACCGGAATGTGTTACAACCTTTTTCTTTTTTTTAAATATCATATATTTATTGTAACACAAAATATAAGATCATCTATATATTTTAAAAGCCATAAAATATATTATGGCTCTTTAAATAAGTAGTCTTTTTATTTTGATATTTTATCTAATATCCATGTCGCTATGGTCATAATAATAGCACCCCATAAAGCAGACACAATATTTATTACTGTAAATCCATCTATAATAGATGATACAAACCAAAATAATAATACGTTAATAAGTAACCCAAATAAGCCAAACGATAATATATTAAAAGGTATAGTTATCACTTTTAATATTGGCCTAATAGCAAAATTTATAAATGCAAATACTATTGCAGCAATTATTGCAGCTCTACCCCCTGAAACTGATATTCCAGAGATGAAATATGGTAAACCGTAAAATACAACCAATGACAATACTACAATCTGTAAAAGAAATCTTTTCATAAAAAATAATTTTAATTAATCAAATAAAGAATCTACAACCTTTCTAACATCATTACCATCAGCCTTGCCTTTTAACTCAGACATAATAATCCCAATAAATTTTCCTTTCTCTGATGGATCAGAAATACTAAGTTCCTCTTTTTTAGCTTTTGCAATTTTTAAGATTTCCTCTTCTGACATTAATTCTGGTAAAAACTTTTCTAATAATTCTAATTCTGCTTTTTCATCAAAAGCTAAATCATCACGACCAGCATCTCCAAATTGTTTTATAGAATCTTTCCTCTTCTTTGCTTCACGTGTAATAACTCTTATAGCCATTTCATCATCAATTGGTGTATCTGGTGAGATTTTTCCAGCAACAAGTTCATTTGTGAAAGCAGACATCAAACCACGATAAGTAGTAACTGCTTGCATATTTCTTTCCTTCATTGAAGACTTCATTGCTTCTTTTATTTGTTCTTGAATAGTCATATGTGTAAATTATACCAACACGATTATAAAAAACAAATAAAAGGTGAGAATGAAACTTTTATCTAGTATTTAAAAAAATAATTCACTTGACAACTCTCTCTCTTGTTATACTTATATCAAATTAATACTTTAACAATTTAAAATATTTTAATCATGAAAAAAATTGAATTAACAAAAAGACAAAAAAATTTCTTCTTGAAGAATAATAAAAATTCACAAGATGTTATTGGTTTTTATACAGTTATCGGTATTTTATTCAAAGACGACAAAAATTATTTTCTCAAAAAAGGAAAAAACTTTGTATTTATAGGAAAAAATATTTCTAAAATAGAGGTAGCAGAAGATAATCTCAAAAGAAGTATCTTTAAAATATACGACCAAAATGGTCTTTATATCTTATATAACAAGGTAACGGAAAATTTTTCTAGTTGGGAATTTCCTATAAGTAGAGTGGAGAGAATAAAAGAGACGGAGAATTTACTGTTTATTATAACAAAAGATGGAAAATATCTTTTAGAAAAAGATAGAATGTCCATTTTAGAAAAAAAATTGCCTATAGACATGATCACTATTGAATATGATGAAAAGCTGAAGCTTTTAACCTTGTATTCAAAAAAAGAAAAACAGTTTCTAACATACAATGTGAGTATGAAAAAGGGAATTCGTTATTATGATATAAAGAAAATTGATAACGAGGTATACATCGTTAGAGAAAATCAAATTAAATATAACGAAAACGACATAGGTAGTACTTTAATTGATCTTACAATAATGGAACCGGTCACGGTAGTAGATTACGGACTTTTTATACAATCAATCAATAAATTTTCTGAAAATTTCTATTATTTAGAGATGAAAAATATGAAAAATAAGGATATTAAGTTTAATTACAGACTTATTGACATAAAAAATTATACCGTAATAAGATATTACGGACTTACAGATATTCGCTATGGATATATTGATGATTATGATAAACGAGAGTTCCTCGGAAAGGATGATACGTACACTTATATATTGCTTTCAAACTCAAAAAATGGAAATAAAGAATTTCTCAAAATAAAAGAAAATCTTTATTTTGATGAAAAATTCATCGGAAATGAAATTTCCAAAATTGGAAAATTAAAAAGAAACATCTTCGGAAAAGTTACCATAAAATGCTTTTCCAAAAGTGGCTCTTATGCTATATTCAACTTCAACAAAATGAAATTGAGTAATTGGAAATTTTAAAAATAAAATATACTTTATAGCGCGAAATTTATTTCGCGCTATTTTAATTTTCTATTTTTATTTGCAAAAAAAATCATTTCATGTAAATAATAGGTCAATATGAAATTAGTAATAGTAGAGTCTCCATCAAAAGCAAAGACTATAGAAAAATATCTAGGACGTGAATATACTGTTCGTTCTTCAATTGGACATATTCGTGATTTACCAAAATCAAATAAAGATGCAATTGATATAGAAAATGGTTTTATTCCAAAGTATGTTATTTCCCCAGACAAGAAAAAAATTATAAATGAAATAACTAAACTATCTCATAAAGCTGATGAAATATTACTTGCTCCCGACCCTGATAGAGAAGGAGAAGCTATAGCTTGGCATCTTGAACAAGTTATAAAAAATTCATTTACAAATGAAAAAGATATTCCGCCCATTTATAGAGTTTCATTTAATGAAATCACAAAAGATGTAGTTCTTAAGGAAATTAAAAATAAGCATTCTATAAACATGGATTTAAAACGTGCACAAGAAGCACGTCGTGTTCTAGATAGACTTGTTGGATATGATCTTTCTGGTCTTATATGGAAAAAAGTTCGTTATGGTCTATCTGCTGGACGTGTTCAATCCCCCGCTCTTCGTATATTGATGGAAAAAGAACGAGAGATACGTAACTTTAAACCTGAAGCATATTATGAAATAAAAGGATTATTTTCTTCTAAAGATATTAAATTTAATCTTTCATGTTCTAAAAAACCAAATTCTATTGAAGAAGCAATTAATATAGTTAAACAAGCGAAAAATGGTAAATGGTCTGTAATAGACATAAAAGAATCAAACGGAGCAAGAAAAGCTCGTGCTCCATTTACAACATCTACATTGCAACAGACAGCTTCTTCTCGTCTTGGTTTTTCACCGTCAAGGACAATGAGAGCAGCACAAAAACTCTACCAAACAGGATATATTACATATATGAGGACCGATAGCACAAACCTGTCAAAAACAGCAATCTCACAAATAGCAAACCATATAGAGCAAAACTATGGGAAAGAATATATTGAGATAAAAACATTTAAAACTAAATCAAAAAATGCACAGGAAGCACACGAAGCGATAAGACCAACTTCATTTACAAAAGCAATAAAAGGATCAAGTTCTGATGAAAAATCATTATATCAACTTATAATGGCAAGAACAATTTCATCTCAAATGAAACCTGCACAAATGATAAAAACAAAGCTTATTGCAAATATTCTTGAATCAGAAATACCAAACTTTACTACAAATGGAGTACATTTAATATTTCCAGGATGGCTTGCTGCTGATCCTGCTTCTCGTGGAGATGATGTCGAATTACCAAAGGTCAAAAAGAAAGACACTCTAAAACTAGAATCAATAAATAATACTGAAAAATTTACTACCCCACCAAATCGTTATTCTGAAGCTGGATTAATAAAAGAACTTGAAACACGTGGAATAGGACGACCATCAACATATGCATCTATAATACGAACAATCGTAGATAGAGGATATGTAGTAAAAGAAGGTAGGACGCTTATACCCACAGACACAGGAGACGTTGTATCTACTTTCTTAGAAAAACACTTCAAAAAATATATAGGAGATAATTTCACAGCTGAAATGGAAAATAATCTAGATGCAATATCAAAAGGAGAAGATGATTATGTAAAAGTACTATCTGGTTTTTACGCACCTTTTTTAAGAGATATAAAAAATAAAGAAGATATACCTAAACTTACAAACTTAGGAGAGGCACCATCTAAATTTTCTTGTCCAAAATGCAAATCAAAAATGGTATATAAATTAGGAAGAACTGGAAAATTTATGTCTTGCTCTAAATACCCTAAATGTGATGGGGCTCTTACACTAGATGGAAAAGAAATCGGTAATGAGGAGCCAATTGGTATACATCCAAAAACGGGGGAAGAAATATTTCTATTAAATGGGCAATTTGGACCATATGTTCAACTTGGACGTTCTGTTAAAATTCCAAAACTAACTAAATTTGAAAAAGGACATAAAAAAACAAAGGAAGAGAAAGAAATGTTAAAAAAGGAAAAAGAAAAAATAGCAGAATTAAAATCTCTTCCAAAACCAAAAAGAGCAAGTATACCAAAAAATATTAAACCCGAAAATCTTACTATTGAACAAGCGATACACTTATTAATATTGCCACGAGAATTAGGAGATCATCCTGATTCTGGTGAAACTGTTATTACTAATATTGGTAGATTTGGCCCTTATGTTGGTCATGGCCGTGAATTTCGATCAATCAAAAAAACAAGTGGACTAGATCCATATACAATAACTTATGATGAAGCCTTAAGGTTACTGAGCGAACCTAAATCTTTACCAAAAGGAGTAGAATTAGTTAAAATTGTTGGTAAACATCCAAAGACAGGAAAAGAAATCCGATTATTAAAATCAAAGTCTGGATATTATATACAAAAAGGTTTGAAAAGATTATATCTAGATGAGAAAGAAAATATTGAGAAGTTTGGATTAGAGGATGCACTAAAAATGATGAATTAATATTTATAAATTAACTCTATTTGTCTTCATGAATTCATTTCAAAATCAAATTCTATACTCTTACTCTAGATTTTAAAATAAGTTAAAAAACAAATATAATATTAAAAATAAAAAACAATGATTATTCGTTGTTTTTTAAATTTCAAAATTTATCCACAATTTTTATATTTTTTTGAAAAAACACTTGACAACTCTCTCTCTCTCTCTCTTGCTATAATAGAGGTAAATTTAGCTTTCACATTATGTGTGATTAACAAAATGGCGAGCAGAATTATTATAATTTTGTTTAAATTTAAAAAATAAATATTTTAATTATGGAAAATGATATCATTTTATTAACAAAAATTATCTCTTTATTATGGATACCATTGACAATTTGGTCATATTCAATAAAAGGATTTGGAGAAGGAGATCATATTATTCCTGATAATTTCGAGATTAAAAACTTATTAATGACAATAATTGTTGTAGACTTCATATTTGAAGTAGTTACAATATTTATCTCGTTAATTATCTTATTTGATGAAAAAGTAAATTTTGATTTTATATTTTTTATACTTGTATTTGTTTCATTTTCATTAAGAATAAGTATTCTATTTTTCAAGCTAGGATATATAAATAAAAAATAAAAAAATAAAATTATAACCACAAATTACTAAATTAAATTTGTGGTTTTTTTAAATTTCACAATTTCTATATTTTTTTGAAAAAACACTTGACATCTCTCTCTTGTTATACTTCTATTAAAATAGGAGGAAAATCCTCGCTCTATTATTAGAGTTAATTTAAAAATTTAAAATTTAAAAAAATGAAAAAGCAAGATGATATTCTAAAAATAAACGCATATGAAATGCATGTAATAACAAAAAAACACCGAAATGAGATAGATGCAAAAGATAGACTTGAACTGTTTGAATTAATACTAAATGATATTAAAGAAAAAGCTGAAAAAGGAGATGATGAAATTGATCTTTTGCCGGTGCTAAATAATTTTTTAAAAACAAAAAATAAAGTGTATAACGATTTCTTCTTAAGTGATGATGATTTTAATCATATCTTTAAAGAACTCAAAGCAAGAAATTTTCTTGTTAAAATGTCACTTAAAATGTCACAGTTTGAAATAAATAATATTAATATATTTATTTCTTGGTAATGAATTACACAAAAATAAGAGCGCTATAAAATAGCGCTCTTTTTATTTAAAAATTTGTTATAATTAAATTATGAATATATTATATATAATAATAGGATTAATTTTCACCGGACTTCTCGTTTGGTTAATTTTTGAAGTAAAAAAAACACAAAAGAAAGAACCAAAAAATCAAGATTCAGAAGCTATGAAACTGCTTCTACAACAGATGAATAATTTACGTGAGTCAATGGAAGAAAAAATATCTGGAACAAATCGTGATATGACTCATGCTGTAAAAACTCAATTTTCTGAATCACAAAAACTTATACAAACAATAAATGAACAAGTATCTAAACAATTAATTGATGTAAACAAACAAATTGCAGAGACACAAGAATCAAATAAACAAGTCTTCAATCTCGCTAGCCAACTTGGTGATTTGGAAAAAGTATTAAAAAATCAAAAAACTCGTGGAAACCTTGGTGAAATGGGATTAGAGCTTATATTATCAAACATACTTTCACCATTAAATTATAAAATGCAATACTCTTTTAAAGATGGAAAAATTGTCGATGCTATTATTAAAACAGAAGCTGATAAGTTTATTCCGGTTGATGCAAAATTTTCACTAGATAATTATAGAAGACTCCTTGATGAAACAGATGAAGAAAAGAAAATACTATTAGAGAAAGAATTTAAAAAAGATTTAAAAAAACGAATTGACGAAACAGCACAATATATTCGCCCGTCGGAAGGAACACTTCCTTTTGCCTTTATGTTTATTCCTGCAGAAGGTATTTATTACGACTTATTAGTTAATGAGGTTGGAGCAATAAAAGCAAATACTCGAAACCTTATTGACTACGCATATAATGATAAAAAAGTAATTATAGTATCACCTACTACATTTTCAGCTTATCTACAATCTGTTTTGTATGGATTTAAAGCATTTCAAATTGAAAAAACAGCTGTTGAAATACAAAAAAATGTAGAGAAACTTGGAAGACATCTATCAGCATATAATGAGTCATTTATAAAATTAGGAAATTCACTTGGAACTACTGTAAACCATTTTGAAAAAGCATCTCATGAATTACGACAAATAGATAAGGATGTAACAAAAATATCTGGAACATCACCAAAATTAGAAACATTAAAAATAGAAAAACCATCAAATAATTAAAATTCTTTAATGGTTTTTTATCTAACTTATTATAAATATATTATTAGCGTCTCTTCAATTTATTATGACTTAATAAGAAAATAATAATCCATATAACTATTATCAAAACACCTGTCTTTTCTAATAAACCTAGTAGTGTTGTCTCAAGCAAACCTGTATTAAGATTTTGACTAGCAAATATAATACCAATCATTGTTAGTATTGTAACGATTAGTGCTGAAGCTATCGAGTAAACCCTCAATCTTCTTGTTCTAAACTGAGATCCATTAAATAGAATTAATAGAGGGTAAGTTATGAACAATAAACAAGCAGAGATTACATGTATATATTCTCTATATGTTTCTATTATTCCGTTACCATCAACATGGAATATTGTCAATAACACTGTGAATAGTCCTGATAAAAGAAATAATATAGATCCTATTTTTATATATTTATTTTTTATATCAATAAATAAAATACCTATTGTAATATTTACAAATGCAAATAAATAAAATGCAATACTAGCAATATATCCATATTCACTTGCAGCATAATTACTCAGAGAGTTTTTAATAAAATTACCATCTTCTCTTAAAATATGTATAACAATAAGTGCTAATATCCCAATAGATATTAATATTATATCTGTCTTTATTAGTTTTATTTCTTTTTTATCTTTTTTATTTTCCATATATTTATAATAATAATATCAATTAATATATAACTATCTATCTGATGGTACATTATAATAATTTATTAAAAATTTTGATATGTTCATAAATGGGTCAATTAATGTCTGTGAAGCATATTTAATATTCCTTGGATAAACAGTATACATCAAAACAATGAATTGTGGATTATATGCTGGAAAATATCCAAAAAAACTATGTAGATTTCTGTCATCATAATACCCACCGTTTGGTGATGGTATCTGTGCTGTACCTGTTTTTGCTGCAATAGTGTGATTTTTAAGTTTTAAATTACCATGTCTATAATTATCAAATACATTTACAAGCATACGTGATACCTCACTTGCAGTATCAGAAGATATAACCTGTATTCCACCATCATAATCAATGGTTTTTGACAAACCATTCGTATATTCAATTCTATTAACAAGATGTGGTATAACTGTTTTACCACCGTTGGCAAGTGCAGATAATGCCTTTATAAAAGATACTGGGGAAACAGCTACTCCTTGACCGAAAGACATATTAGCAAATTCTATATCTCTACTACTTTTAAGATTCGATACTAATCCATGCGAATCATTAGGTAAATCAATTCCGGATTTCTTTCCAAAACCATAATTTTCAAAATACTCTCTAAAAACATTTTTAGGTATTTTCTTTGAAATAAATACCATACCAGTATTAAGAGATTGATTTAATATTTCTTGAACATCTACCCAACCACGACCACGCTTATCGTAGTTACTAACTGTATATTTACCAATCTTAACAAATCCATTATCATAATATTCAGTATCTGATGTTATAAGATTTTGATCAACTCCTATAGCTACTACCAATGGTTTTATAACAGAACCAAATTCATATATATCTTCAACTAAAGAATTTTTGAAAACCGATAGTGAGTCATTTTTAAAATTATTATTATCAAATGTTGGTACTGACGCCATAGCATAAATATCTCCATTTTTTGGATTCATTATTATTCCGCCAGTATTTTGTGATTTCCATTTTTCTTGTATTCCATTAATCTGCTTTTCAAAAAATAATTGTACTTGTGGGTCTATTGTAGCTACAATATCACCCTCTTGTTTTATATCATCATCAACTAAATTACGCACACCGTGAAAGGCTTTTGCGAAAAAATTAGTATACAGGTAAATATTATCTCTCTTCAACGTACCCTCATATTCTCTTTCTAATCCATAACGTCCACAGAACTTATTATCAGAATCGAAACCAAGGAACCCTATAACATGTGAGGCGGATTCATGTAGTGGATATACCCTCCATTTTTCAGAATGTAAACTTATTTTATTACCAAGTTCTTTTTTTATCTTTTCACCATCTGATACTGGTATTTTATGTGCAATCTCGATATATTTTTTTTTATTATTGACAATAGAAAAAAATCTTTTTTTATCTATTTTGAAAATACTATTTATATTATCAAAAATGATACTTTTATCATCATTATTTAATTTTGATGAATTAATTGATATTTTATACCCTTTCTTTTGGCCAGCTACAGTTAATCTTATTCCATCTTTATCTTCAAAAAATATATTACCACGTTCGAAAGCATTATATGTAGCAACCACATATTGACCATCTGCACGTGTGCGAAATTCATCTCCATTTATGATTTGAATACGAAAAAGATTCGCAACTAAAACGAATCCAATAAAAATTATTATACTAAAAACGATGTTAATACGTATGTTGAATTGTTTATGTCTTTTTTTCATATACAACAATGTATTAATCTAATTAATAGTTAAATGCAACTTTAACATCATTATCTATACTAGCGTACCCAATTGTTTTAATGTCTTCTAAATTATAATTATATATATTAGAAGGTAAATCATCTATAATAGAAAAATATTCATATTCTAATTCAGATATCTCTGTCTGTAATTCAGAAATTTTTACATTCTTTGTTTTCATATCAGATACTGAAAACGTAGTGCTTGCAATAGCATAAGAATAAGTTGTAAATAACAACACTATTGCGAAAAGCATGCCAAACACAATTTTTTTATTTGATTTTTGTCTAATTGTTTTCATTGCTATTTTTTAATTAAAATTCTTAATTTTGCACTTCTAGATCTTTTATTATTTAATAATTCTTCTCTACTAGCTATTTGTGGTTTCTTTGTTAAAAGCCTTGCTAGTCCTTCCTTTTTCTTATCCCTAAAAAAATTCTTTACTATCCTATCTTCTATACTATGAAAAGTTATTATCACTAATCTTCCATTTGACGAAAGTATATTAAACCCATCATCTAAAACTTTTTTTAATGAACCTAATTCATCATTTACGGCAATTCGCAACGCTTGAAATGTCTTTGTTGCAGGATGAATCTTTCCTCTTTTATATTTTAATGGTACAGATTCGCTTATAATATTTGCTAATTGAAATGTTGAACTTATTGGTTTCTTGTTTCTTTCTCTAATTATTGCCTTCACAATATGCCATGCATATTTTTCTTCACCATATCCTTCTAATATATCTATTAGAGAATTTTCAGACCAATCGTTAATAATATTATATGCCGTAAATGCTGAATCAGAATCACCAGAGAGAGTCATAAGTAATGGACCATCTATCATAAATGAAAATCCTCTCTCCTTGTCTTCAAATTGATTAGAACTCCACCCAAGATCCAATAAAATTTTATCAACTAAATCCAAATCGAGATTATTAACAATTTTCGTTATATTCTTAAAATTATCATTAACAAGATTTATTTGAGCATTAGAATTACGAAGTTTTTTTTCAGATAATTTCAATGCATCCTTATCTAAATCTATACCAATAAGGATACCTGAATCAGATAAGCGTTTTGATATTTCTAAACTATGCCCCCCACCATTTATAGTTCCATCTACTACAACATCTGATTCATTAATATTAAGACCATCAATGACTTCATTCATTAAAACTGGAATATGTGCCATATAATTAAATCATTCCAATATCACCAAGCTTTTCAGCTAAAACGTCAGCTTTACTACTGAGCTTAGATTGATAATTGTTCCATTTATCTTCATCCCAAAGTTCTACACGATTTGAAAGACCGATAACCATTACCTTTTGTTTTAACATAGCAAAATCTTTTAAAAAATCTGGAATAAGAATTCGACCTACAGAATCAATATCTGTCTCTACTGCACCACCAAGCATAAACCTATTAAAAGCTCTTGTATCTGCTTGCCCCATTGATAATTCGCTAAGTTTACTAGAAAACTTTTTCCATTCTTTAGAAGAATATACAAACAAAGACGAATCTAACCCTCGTGTAATAACGACAGTCTTTCCTAGCTCTTTACGAAATTTTGAAGGCAGTGATAACCTTTTTTTCGTATCAAGCGTATGTTTGTGTTCTCCTATTAACATATATACTAATAATTAACTTCCTAATAAATAAACTAAATCAGATCTCGCGAACCTCAACTATTTTTACCACAATATGAAGTAGCAGATAACAGTGAAACTAGAATTTAATTACTAAATTTCAAATATTTAAAATAAAAATATATAAATAAGTAATACATTGCTACATGAATACTGTTTCACTGTTATCTACCACTTCATCCCACTTTTAATATACTCTATCCCACGATTTCATGCAAATTAAAATACCACATATATATGTGGATAAATTGTGTACATAATATATACACAGAAAATGGTATCCATACTTATAAAATATATTAGTATTCATTTAAAAAATATGTTAACATATTTTTTATGGAGAGTTGGCTGAGTGGTCGAAAGCGCCGCACTGCTAACGCGGTGAACTGTTAAAGGTTCCAAGGGTTCGAATCCCTTACTCTCCGCCAATTTGGTTGAAATTCTAACTTTCTTTGAACAAAATCCAGAATAAGAAATCTGAATCTCACACTAACATGAAAGCCTTGTTTATAATGCTTTTTGCTTTCAAATTTTAACAAAAAAAACCTTTTAACATTATAAACTCTAAAAATCTACATAATTTTACTAAAAACATTTTAGTAGCATATAAAAAATTCGTATTCAAACAGAATATGAATTTATAATCAAACAACTTATTTTAAATAATCTATTATTTAAGTCCAATCTTTTTAGCAAGGATATAATAAAACACACCTCTATATTTCTTATTAATACCTGACATCTTTTCTTTTGTTGAACAAATAGCCTTCATACCCTTTTCCTTATCATTACAAACAAGTTTCTTCATAACAAAATTATTAAGAACTGTTTTAAGCTCATTTTTATCAGAAGCAGCTACAAACATAGCATCAAGTTTATAATTTGCTGGACCAAGTGCTTTAGTAACTTTTTCTAAAAGTTCTTTATTTATAGGAACACCAATTTTTTTTAATTGAGCTGCATACTTCTCCATTTTTAATTCTGATTTCGTTTTCATATATATATTTATATTGATTAATACATTGTAAATTAATAACGTTAATTATTATAACACTAAATAATAAAAAATAATATGAATAGATATATTACTTCTAATTAATAAAATTAAAAGGTATAATAAAAAAATGAAAAGAAAGAAAATTCTTATCGTTGAACATGATGATTTCCTACGTGAGATATTAGGAAACCTATTACATAAAAATGGATATTATATAATCAGTGATTTCTGTATAAACAACGGTTTTAAGTTATCAAAAAATAAAAAGATTGATTCTATAATAATAGGAACATCTTGTAAAGAATATGAAGGCAAAAAAACTATTCACTACATAAAAAAACAATTTGGTAATGTTAATATCTTTGTTATAAACAATACAGAAGATGTAATAGATTTTATAGATAAAGACAAACAAATTAAAACTTCTGAATTATCAATAAAACAAATTTTAAGAAATGTTTACATATAAAAATGTAATAGAGGATAAAATATTTAATACTTATAGGTTATAAATATACTTTATAAGTATAAAAAGCGCATTATGTAACATATAGCGCTTTTGTTTTGTTTAAAAACAATCTTATTCTCTATTATGATACAATACAGATATGAAAATTGATTCTCTAAATCAAAATATAATAGGAACATTCCGTACAAATGAAGCACAAAAAAAGGCATTGAAACGTCTCAACTTAACAACGATCAAAGATCTACTATATTTCTTCCCTTCTAGATATGGTCATGTAAGTCAAATTAAAACTATAATTGAATCTAATTATGATGACCATGTTACTCTATATGGAATTATCAGATCTATAAAATCAAACAAGACATATCACACAAACATACCTACAAGTGAAGCAATTATTGAAGACATTAATGGAGACAAAATAAAGGTTATCTGGTTTCATCAAACATTCCTTGCAAAAACTCTTAGTGTTGGACAAAATGTCCGTCTAACAGGAAAAATATCTTATGCAAAGCCAGGAGGAAAATCATTACTCAACCCAGAAATTGAAAAAATTAAATCTCTTCCAATCGATAATCATCAGAGTCTTTTTTCAACTGGAGAAAAAGAGAATTTTGGGTTTCCTGTATACCGAGAAACGCGCGGGATTACAAGTAAGTGGATATATCATACTATTCTAAAAATAATTATATCAGGAATATTAGAAAAGATAGAAGACAATCTCCCTACATATATTCTTGAAAAATATAATTTACCATCTCTCTCAACAGCTTTTTTTTGGATACATAATCCAAAAAACGAAAAAGATTCGGAATCTGCAAGAAAACGTTTTGCCTTTGAAGAAATTTTTCTTATTCAGTTGCAAAACCAACAACGAAGACTTCGTCATAAAAGAAACTTTTCCTATCAATTAGAACGAAACAAAACTCTTGAGAAAAAATTTATCGAAAGATTTTCCTTTACACCAACCAAAGGACAAGACGAAGCTATCGAGTCCATACTTAGAGATATGACAAGTGAAGAACCTATGACGCGACTTTTGGAGGGAGATGTAGGTTCGGGAAAAACTTTTGTCGCTGCTGTTGCATCACATACAATTATTCAAAACAAACCAAGAAAAAAATCTGGAAAGACATATGATTTCGGACATCTTCAAGTAGCCTATATGGCACCAACGGAAGTTCTAGCAACACAATTATTCGAAAACTTTGTGGAATATTTTGATAAGACAGGAATCCAAATTGGATTAATGACTGGGTCAGGATGCAGAAAGTTTCCTGCAAAAACACCAGGGGAACTTTGGACAAAAATCTCAAAATCTCAACTATTAAAATGGATAAAAAACGGAGAAATTCCTATTGTAATTGGAACACATACACTCATCCAAA
>CAMZLR010000019.1 GCA_947311725.1 Candidatus Campbelliibacteriota bacterium
GAAATAAAATAAAAAACAACAATATTGTTGTTTTTTATTTTATTTCTTGCAAATTTAGCTATGTATATTAAGATAATTCTATCGCCGGAGTGGCGGAATTGGTAGACGCGTGCGACTCAAAATCGCATATCTTTGGGTGTGTGGGTTCAAGTCCCACCTCCGGCACATAAATATTTTAGAGAAATATATTTATATTTCTTTTTTTTATTTCTTTAATATCTTATTTTCAATAAAATATTTTTTATGTTAAAATACATTTTATGTCAGGTTATCAAAATAATTCTATTTTTTGGGTCGAAACAGAGAAAATCGGAGCAAATCCATTTCAGCCACGTAGAGAATTTAATCAAAAATCTCTAGAAGATTTAGCAGACTCAATTCGTCAATATGGTGTGTTACAACCTCTTGTAGTAACTCGTAAAGAAGAGCAAAGTGATAATGGTGGAATATCAGTATATTATGAATTAATTGCAGGGGAAAGACGTTTGAGAGCTTCTAGAATGGCTGGATTAGAGCAGGTTCCTGTAATAATACGAAAAGATGTAGATGATAAGGTAAAGTTAGAATTATCTATAATTGAAAATCTACAAAGAGAAGATCTTAACCCTATCGATAGAGCTTTAGCCTTTAATCAGTTATATAAAGATTTTAATTTAACTCATGCTGATATTGGAAAAAAGATGGGAAAGAGTAGAGTTTATGTTTCAAATAGCTTAAGACTTCTTTCTTTACCAGATAATATTAAGCAAGGTCTTATGGATGGTACTATAACAGAAGGACATACAAGACCGTTATTAATGTTATCAGATAGACCAGAGGAGCAAGAAACTTTATATAAAGAAATTGCATTAAAAAAGATGTCTGTTCGTGAATCTGAAAAGGTTGCACGTAGTATTGCTCAAGATAAGGTTAGAAAAAAGAAATTTATTAGGGACCCAAGGATACGTGATTTTGAAAAGAGACTTTCAGATAATCTAGGGACTCGTGTACAGATAGAACAAAGAGAAAAAGGTGGAAAAATAACAATTGATTATTTTTCTGTTAATGATTTAGAAAGCATATTGAATTCAATAAAAAAAGTTGATCATGGTTCTGCTGGAAGCATGATGGAAAGTTATGTAAATCGACAGGAGGAGAATAAATCAAAACAGATAATATCTGGATCTAGTCCTGTAAATTTTATCTATAATAATACGAATACTGTAAGAGATAATGATGAGTTTAAGGATAATATTAATAATTTAGATGAAGATTTTTTGCCAGAAATAAAAAGACTTGATAGTTTTGAACATACTCAAAATACTAATATAGTAGAATATAGAGATGAATTAGAAGGATTTATACATAGTCCAAATGATGAAATAATAGTTAAAGATATTGATAAACAAAGTGCAATAGAAAATAACTTAAATGTGAATATAGATAATTCCACAATTCAAAATAATCAATCGTATTATTCTGATTATGACCAAGATGACTTACAAAACAATGGACAAATAAGATGGAAATCATCATCTGATTTTGATAATGATATATCAGCAGATCATTATTACAATGATAGTTCTTATAATGATAATTATAAAGGCAAATCATATATAAATGATAATAATATACAAAATAAAACACAGAAAAAGAAGAATTTTATAAATAGGATGTTCAGTTAAAAAACCATTTAATGGTTTTTTAACTGAAAAATCTCTTTATTATATTCTGTTCTTTTGTCATATTAATTATATGTCTTCTTGCTATAGAAGTCTTTGCAAATTCTAGCCACTTTTTTGATGGTTTAGAATTTTTATTTGTTTCTATTTCTACAATATCACCATTTTTCAATATTGTTTTTAAGGCAGAATGTTTTCCGTTTATTTTTGCTGCTTGTGCTGTGTTTCCTATCTCACTATGTATTGTGTATGCAAAATCTATAGCAGATGCATCATGAGGTAAATCTATTACATCACCAAGCGGTGTAAATACAAAAATTCTATAATCTAGAAAATCAGTAGTAAGTCTAGTTATGAAATTTTCATCATCTTCTATTGATTTTATATCTTGTAACCATCCAATTTTTCCACCATCTTTGTAGGTATTATGTGCGGCTAATCCATATTCAGCAAAATCATGCATTTCTTTTGTTCTGATCTGTATTTCTGCTATTCCTCCATCTCCTGTAAATATAGTTGTATGGATTGACTGATATCCATTTATTTTCGGTAATGCTATATAATCTTTTATTCTACCTGGTAGTGGTTTCCATTTTGAATGAATTATTCCAAGAGTTCTATAACAATCTTCTACAGTTGGTAGTATTACACGTAATGCAACTATATCATAGATCTTATCAATATCCATGTTTTTTCTTTGTAATTTTTTATATAAACTATATTTTCCTTTTACCCTAGAGTGTGTCTCTATAGCTTTAATATTATGTTCTGCTAATTCTGTTTTCAATGTTCTCCATACTTTCTCTAAATATTTTTCGTTAGTTTTCTTTTTTTTGTTTAGAAGTTCATTTACCATTTTTGATTCCTTTGGGTATGCAAATTTAAAAGCAGAATCTTCTAATTCTTTTGCTAACTTGTTCATACCTAGTCTGAAGGCAAGTGGACTATATATTTTTATTGTTTCAAGTGCAATTCTTTTTTGTTTTTCTTTTTTAACAAATTCTAGTGTTTTTATATTATGTAATCTATCACAAAGTTTTATAGCTACAACACGAAAATCCTCAGCTACGGCAATGAAAAATTTTTGTAATGATTTTATATGTCTTTCTCTTCCTTGGTATTTTAATTTTCCAAGTTTTGTAACACCTTCAACTAGGAATACAATTTCTTCTCCGAATTTATCTTTTATTTCATCACTTGTTACAGATGTGTCTTCTATTACATCATGTAACATACCAGCAGTAACCGTAGTTATATCAAAACCAAATATAGCAAGATTTTTAGCTGTTTCAAATGCATGATTAAAATATGGTTCTCCACTTCCGCGTTTCTGTCCAGAATGAGCTTCTTTTGCTAAGATATAAGCTTTCTCCAAAAGATTCTTTCCTTTTATTGTCGGCTTTTGATTTAGTAAATCAAGTATTTCATTTATATCTACATTCATATATCTTAATTGTAATGTCTTTTTTATCAATCAGCAATCTTTTTAAATAAAAATGAGTATAAAATATTAATATTTTTAAATTTGTAAAAGATATAAATAAAAATATTAATAATAGCTTCATATTATAGACATATAAATTGACATTTATATTAATAATATTTTTTAATATATATTTTTTGTTTTTTTATTTTTTTATTTTTGTGAGAGTTGTTATAATAGTATTATAACATTAACAATTAGATTCATTTTGCTACATGGATATATTTTGATGGCTATTTATATTTATATATAATGGTCAATTTTTTAAACTCTAACTATGTTTGCTTATTGAATTTATTTAATTATTTAAAATATATGGAAATAAAAAATATTATAGATAGAGATAAATCAATTAAAGTCTTTGAATTAGAAAAAATAATTGAAGCAATAAAGAAAGCTATGTCTGCGGTTAATCATGGTGGAGATAAGGATGCAGAAAGTATTTCTAAAAAAGTTTTATCTGAATTACAAAAAAACAAAGATAAAGATATTGATCTTATTACTACAGTAGAAGAAGTCCAAGATGTTGTTGAAGAGAAATTGATGGATTCAAATTTTCACGATGTTGCAAAGGCATATATTTTATACAGAGATCAGAGAGCTAAGATGAGAGAAATAGGATTGAAGATGGAGACTGATTTAGTTGATAACTATATAGGTCAACTAGACTGGAAGGTAAAGGAAAATTCTAATATGGGTTATTCGTTACAGGGGTTAAATAATTATATAGCTTCTGAGGTATCAAAAACATATTGGCTAAATAAAATATATCCAAATGAGATAAGAATAGCACATCAGAATGGTGATTTCCATATACATGATTTGAGTCTTTTATCTGTATATTGTGTTGGATGGGATTTAATGGATTTATTGGTTTTAGGTTTTACAGGAGCAAGAGGAAAATTATCTTGTAATCCACCAAAACACCTTGCTAGCGCATTAGGGCAAGCTGTTAACTTTTTATATACCCTTCAAGGAGAAGCTGCTGGAGCACAAGCTTTCTCATCATTTGATACATTATTAGCGCCATTTATAAGGTATGATAATTTATCATATAAAGAAGTGAAGCAAGTAATACAAACATTTGTATTCAATTTAAATGTACCTACCAGAGTTGGTTTTCAGACTCCATTTACAAATATAACGTTAGACCTTACTGTTCCGAAAACATATAAGGATATGCCTGTTATCGTTGGAGGTATTCCAAAAAGAGAGACTTATAGTGATTTTCAAGATGAGATGGATATGATAAATAAGGCTTTTCTTGAGGTAATGGAAGAAGGTGATGCTTCTGGTAGAGTATTTACATTTCCAATTCCTACATATAACATAACATCAGATTTCGATTGGGATAATAAAAAATTAGATATTTTATGGGAAGTTACAGCTAAATATGGTATTCCTTATTTTGCTAATTTTATAAATTCTGATATGGATGCAGAAGATGCACGTTCAATGTGTTGTCGTCTTAGGATTGATAACAGGGAGTTGCGTAAACGAGGTGGAGGTCTTTTTGGAGCAAATCCACTTACTGGTTCAATAGGTGTTGTGACCTTAAATTTACCAAGAGTAGGTAAAATATCAAAAGATGAAAAACAATTATTTTCTGAAATAGATAGGTTGATGGATTTAGCAAAAAATTCATTGGAAATAAAAAGGAAAATGCTTGAAGGATTAACAGATAAAGGTTTATATCCTTATACAAGTTTTTATTTAAAAAAGATAAAGGATGAGTTTGATCAATATTGGATAAATCATTTTTCTACTATAGGTTTAGTTGGTATGAATGAAATGGTTTTGAATTTTATGGACAAAAATATAGGAACAAAAGAAGGTAAAGATTTTTCTGAGAAAGTTCTTGAATATATGAGAGAAAAGCTAATGAAATACCAAGAAGAAACAGGGAATAATTATAATCTTGAAGCAACACCAGCTGAAGGTACGTCATATCGTCTTGCTAGAATTGATCAAAAGAATTATGAGGATATGATCTTTGCAAACGGTAAAGGAAAAGAGGTTAAAGATCCTTTTTATACTAATTCAACACATTTACCTGTAAATTATACAGACGATATTTTTGAAATTCTTGAATTGCAAGACAAATTACAAACGAAATATACAGGTGGAACAGTAATCCATTTCTTTATTGGTGAACAAATAAAAGATCCTAGTGTAGTTAAAAATTTAGTTAAAAAGATTGCAGAAAATAATGAGTTACCTTATTTTTCAATAACACCAACATTCTCTATATGTAAAACTCATGGATATCTTCCTGGAGAACAAAGAGTTTGTCCTGATTGTGGTGAAAAATGTGAGGTTTATTCACGTGTTGTTGGCTATTTAAGACCGGTAGAGCAGTGGAATGACGGTAAACAAGCAGAGTATGATATGAGAAAACAGGTTCCAGAAGCCGATGTATCAAATAAGTGTTAGTTTTTATTAGTTAATAAATAAAATATTATGTTAATAGGAGGATTACAAAAATTTTCAATGATAGATTATCCAGGAAAAACCTGTGCAATTATATTTACGATAGGATGTAATTTTAGATGTCCATATTGTCATAATCCTGAATTACAAGATGGAAAAGGGTGTCAAATATGGGAAGAAGAAGATGTTTTAAAATTTCTTGAGAGCAGGAAAGGGAAGTTAGATGCTGTAAGCATTACTGGTGGAGAGCCGACACTTCATGATGATTTACCAGATTTTTTAAGGAAGATTAAGAAAATGGGGTTTTTGATAAAAC
>CAMZLR010000020.1 GCA_947311725.1 Candidatus Campbelliibacteriota bacterium
CAAACCGACACAGGTATTCAGGTCGAGTAGACCAAGGCGAACGAGTGAGAGGTCCTTAAGGAACTCGGCAAAACAGCGACCGTAACTTCGGAATAAGGTCCGCCCAAATGTGAATATAGTATTTAACTATAATCAATTTTGGTACATTTTGTCTGATGTTTTGTAAAGAACAAATCATAAATCCTTTTTATCTAAAAAATAAAAGGTAAATCATATTTTAAATGCAACTGAGTATAAATAATTTAATTTATACTCAATGAAACCCTGAGTATACAATAAGCATATTTCTCTTTTAGAGAGATAATTTATTAGATACTTGGGGTAATTTAAATTGAACATGAATTGAGACACAGGTACAGAGTATTCTACTTTGTACCACACAATCATTAGACTGATGTGCTTAATAGTGAATTCTTAAAAATCGTTATTTTAACGGTTGAATATTATATTCACATTTGGGCCGCAGCGAAAGATCCCTGGCAACTGTTTATCAAAAACACAGCTCCCTGCGAACTCGTAAGAGGATGTATAGGGGGTGACGCCTGACCAATGTCAGAAGGTTAAATACGGAGGGTGTTAAAAACTTTGTTTTTAATGCTGGGCTGTATAAGCCCTGATCAATGTCGGCCGTAACTATAACGGTCCTAAGGTAGCGAAATTCCTTGTCTGGTAAGTTCAGACGTGCACGAATGGCGTAATGACTGGGGAACTGTCTCAAGGACTTGCTCGGTGAAAATGCAATTCCGGTAAAGATGCCGGATACCTGCAGTTAGACGAAAAGACCCTAGGAGCTTTACTACAGCTTCATATTGGGCTTATAGATTTAATGCGTAGCATAGATGGGAGACTTTGAAGCATACCTTTTGGGGAATGTGGAGTCGTCAGTGAAATACCATCCTTTAATTTTATAAGTCCTAACCCCTGCGGCAAAAACGCAGAGAGACAGTGTGTGGTGGGTAGTTTGAGTGGGGCGCTTTCCTCCTAAAGAGTAACGGAGGAGCATACAAAGGTTCGTTAGGCGCGTATGGAAATCGTGCTGATAGTGTAATGGCATAAACGAGCTTAACTGCGAGTCGTACATGACAAGCAGATGCGAAAGCAGATCATAGTGAACCGACAGTGGCCTTTAGATGGCGCTGAAGATTAACGGATAAAAGCTACCCTAGGGATAACAGGCTAGTATCGCCCAAGAGTTCAAATCGACGGCGATGTTCGGCACCTTAACTTTATATTTTATTGTTACAAATAAAAATAACATCGGGGTGCCTAGAAGAGTAATCTTCTATGGAACAGAGACAACTCTTTTCAATCAACTTGGCTATATGCTGGAACCCCCAGCCTGGAATGTATTACATCATTCAGAAATAGCATGGATAACCTAAACAGTAATATGAAAATATAAGCTGAATGGTTTAAAAATATTCATGTGTGGGGCAATCAGCAGGAAAGACTTCTAAGTATTTTATATATGAAGTATCCTCAGAGACTACACGCCAAGCCCGGATTACCTAAAAATTAGGTTTCCGGTGAAGATATAGTCCAATCCTCATAGTAATGTGAGTCCGGTAATAAAAACCCGGAAAATAGATACGTATTTCGTCTTCGTATCAATAGAGAATCAGGAATGATAACCAAATCGACAGCGATGTCGGCTCGTCTTATCCTGGGGCTGGAGAAGGTCCCAAGGGTTTGGCTGTTCGCCAATTAAAAAGGCACGCGAGCTGGGTTCAGACCGTCGTAAGACAGGTTGGTCTCTATCTACTGCAGGCGTCGATTCTTGAGAAGATCTGCCCCTAGTACGAGAGGACCGGGGTGGACTGACCTCTGGTCTATCGGCTGTCACGCCAGTGGCATTGTCGAGTAGCTATGTCGGGAATGGATAAGTTCTGAAAGCATCTAAGAACGAAGCCAACTTCGAGATGAGGAATCGTAGGGCCCTAGGAGATGACTAGGTTGATAGGTTTTAAGTGGAAGTGTAGTAATACATTGAGCTGAGAAATACTAATTGCCCATACCTATTAGGAAATCTGAATAAGAGATTGATAATTTATTATCTTTTTCAGATAACTAATCGCATAATTAAAACCATAATTGTTTTAAAGATGTAGAAATTTATATTTCGTTCTTGAGTCTTCATTTGTTCGTGTGCGAACAAATAATTGTATATTTTAATCTGGTGACTTGTCGGCGGGGAAATACCTCTTCCCATTCCGAACAGAGAAGTGAAGTCCGCTAGAACCGATGATACTCCTTAGTGGGGAAAGTAGGTAGTCGCCAGTTTAAAGTATACAAATAAAAAACACTTTTTAAAAAGTGTTTTTTGCTATATTTTTTGCTTTTTATTAGAAAAATATTTTATCCTTTGACTATGTTTGATACTAAAAACATTAGAACAAGACCTATAACCCACAATAATAAATGTTTTACCCAAGAATCTTTATGTTTTATCCGTTCAATTGTATGTGGTAAAAGATCACGTATTATTATGAAAAATAACATTCCTAAGGCTATAGAAGTGAGAAATGCACGGTGTATTTCTTTCATGTCAAATAAAAATATTGCAAATATTCCGAGAAATATACTTGATTGTACTAGGAAATTACTAAGTAGAGCTTTTCTTACAGAATAACCAGCTTCTCTTAAAAGAAAAAATTCAGAACTTTCTTGAACAAATTCATGGATAAAAATTCCTATTGTTAGAATAATTCCAGTTTTTATACTTATTAAATAAGCTGAAGTAAGAGCAATTCCATCACCTATATTATGGAAAGCATCACCAATAAGGATACGTTTAGGGTTTATCTTATTAGTTATATTACAACATTGTTCGTTATCTGCTCCGTGATGGTGGTGAGCTTCTGGTATTATTTTTTGTATAAACTCTAATAGTAATATTCCAAGAAGAGAACCAAAAGCAACCAGAGAAAGTGAAGCCTGCATCTCTCTTGCTTCTTTAAATAGTAGAAATAGTGTAAATGAAAATACGCCAAGAGCCAATGTAACTAAAAATCTCATATTTTTTTGCATATATTTTCCAAAAGCACCCCATAAGAGCATTTTCCCTGAAAAGGCTGAAAGCATAATAATAAAGGCTGAAACATAAATAAATATATATTGAGTAAACATAAAATTATCATATTTTTTTTTAAAAAAAATACAATAGTGATCGTGGTGAAACATACTTTTTTAAAAAATATTTTTTGTTTGTAAAATTATACTTAATTTAATATAATTAAATTGTTAATTTAATTTAATTTATAAAAAAATATGAAAAATAAAAAAATATTATTAATTGTAGGTATTGTTATTTTAGTTGTAGTAGCTGGAGTTGTATTTTCTTTGAATAGCAAAAAAGGTAAAAATATTAATGTACCTATATCTAATGTTTTAGGAAAGAATTATAGTGGTGGAGTTAAATGTATTCAACATATAGTTATGGATGATCTCGTGGTAATGGACAATACTATTTACTTCTATAAAAATAAAACAAGAACAGATTCATTAACAAATTATAATGATATGCCTTCTAGAGAAACACATATGATTAGTGATGAGAATCTTTCATATATGTGGGGTAGCGGTATAGAATTTCCAGGAGTTTCAGGAAAATCTGGAATGATTATAAGCGTAGATGATGAAGGTGAAGATATGTCAGATTCTATCCCTGTAGATGTTGAAGATATAAAGGATAATGATTATAAAATGCCTGGACTTGAATGTGAATCTTGGAAATATGATAGTTCATTGTTTGAATTACCAAAAGATGTTGAATTTAAGGATATGCAGTCTATGATGATGCCTTCTAGTTTTGAAGATATGACAAAGACTAGTGGGGCAAATGGAAATGTAGCAATGCCTAAATGTGAAGATATTTGTTCATATATTCCAGATGAACAATCAAAACAAAGCTGTTTGGTTGATTGTAAATAATATATTTATGTAAAAGACAACAAATATGTTGTTTTTTATAATCTTACACTTTTAAAAAATTTGTATTTGTATGTGTTTGCAGTTGCAATACATGAAGTAATTTGAACATTGTATTTTGTATTTATTTGCATTTCTAATTTACGTGGTTCATATTTCTGACCATGTCATTCTTGCGTAGGCAGGAATCTAAATTTTGTAATTCTACAAGATATAATACGTTTTCGTTAAATTTTTTTGGATAAAATATATTATTTTCATAGAAATAACATTTTTTGTAGATATACTATATAATAATATATATGAATAAAGAGCTTTCAATTAAGTACTTAAAAGAAAAATATAATTTAAATCACATTATCTCTCAGTCACTTATTCCAAGAAACAAGAAAATATATTGTAATGTTGAGCTGGATGAAATTATGCGAAATTTCAAATTAGAAAAACCAAAACCTTTTGTAAAATGGGTTGGTGGAAAACGGCAATTATTAAAACAATTTATTAAGCTCGGTCTCTATCCTCCGTTTTCTTTTGGTTTTAATCCAGAGAAGAATACTTATTTTGAGCCATTTGTTGGTGGTGGAGCAGTATTTTTAGATTTGCTACCAGAAAATGCAGTTTTGTCTGATATGAATTTTGAATTAATTACAACTTATAAAGTTATTCAACAAGATTATAAAAAACTCATTTCAAAATTAAAAATTCATAAAAAAAATAACACGAAAGAATATTTTTTGAAAATACGTGCACAAAATTTGAATAAACTTTCTGATGTTTCTGTTGCTGCACGTTTTATCTATTTAAATAGAACTTGTTTTAATGGAATGTATCGCGTAAATAAAAGTGGAGGTTTTAATGTTCCCTATGGTAAATATAATAATCCAAATATTGTTAATCAGGAAAATCTAGAAAATATTTCAAAAGTTTTACAAGATATTAAAATTAAACATCAAGATTATAAAGAAACTTTAAAAAAAGCTAAAAAGGGAGACTTTATATACCTAGATCCCCCCTACGCCCCATTATCTCCAACGGCGTCATTTACTGCGTACACAAAAGAAGGCTTCGGTGCAGAACAACAAATAGAATTACGAGATACTTTCTATGAATTACATAAACGAGGATGTCTTGTAATGTTGTCTAATTCAAATGCAGAAACTTTAGTTTTTTGATATACTAGATATATGAATAAAGAAGAAAAATTTGGTTACTTAAAATTTGGAGGCTATAATGGTGGAATTATAGGTATTCAAGAAATGAAAAAAATTTTAGATGGAATTGATGAGTCGTTTAAATTTATTTTAAAAAATGAATATGATGGAGATGATGAAATAGATTTTGATAATTTTGATTTTCCAATAAAAATTGAAGAAGGTTCTTTAATTATTGAGCTCATCATAGCTTCAATCATATTTAGTGGTGGTGTATATTTTAAAAGCGCTTTAGAAAAACTTGCTGAAAATGATGTGGGAGATAAAACATCCTTAGATGTTTGGAGAGACGTAAAGAAAAATGTTTATAGTAAATTTTTTGAAATTATAAAAATAAAAAAACACATAAAGGGGAAAGAATTTGAAACTGGAAAATTTGTTAGTAATAATCAAGAAATAGAAATTATTAATGTAGATCAAGAAAAAATAGTAATACCAGTAGATGTAATTGGGTTGTTTAAAAAGATACCAAAAAATTTATTCGATAATATCATTTATTCAGTTCATGATGTAAATAATTTTGAATTTGTTAATCTTTTGAAAGAGGAATCTATTATCATTGATAATGAATCAAAAGACTATTTAATGTCTGGAGAGTTAAATTCTGATATAATTTTACCAGAATTGGAGCACGGTCAAGAAATTGAGTTAGTGGGGAAGATAACAAAAATTAATGAAACATGGAAAACATTAGGGTTTGATTATGAGGGATATATTTTAATTTTAAAACCATTGGAGAAAAGTTTATTGGAATATAAGAACGAAATTATTGCTGATAGTGATAAAATCTTGACTAAGGCGAAAATAAAAGGAGTTGTCACAAGATTAGGTAGCAATGGAAAGATTGAAGAAAAAAAGCCAAAAATTATTTTTTCAGAAATTAAAAAAATAAAGGAAGAAAAAGATGAAGAACAAAAATTATTTGATTAAAATATCATAAATATAGCTTTGTATATAGAATTCAATAGGATTTAGAAAATAGTAACTTTGTTTAGTTAATATTTTTTTATTTGGTATAATTAATCCATGAAAAAGCTATTAAATAAAAATTTAGTTTTAGATTATAAAAGCAATTCACAAAAAATTCGTGTGATGTCAGAAGTTTGGGCGGAGGAAAATATTTTTTGTCCAAATTGTGGAAATGAAATTTCAAATTTTGAAAATAATAAACCCGTTGGAGATTTTTATTGCAAGAAATGTTTAGAAGAATTTGAGTTAAAATCAAAAAAAGGAAAAATTGGTAAAAAAATTCCTGCCGGTGCTTATTCAAAAATGATTGAAAGATTAAGTTCTGCAGAAAAACCAAATTTCTTTTTTATGGGATATATAGCCGGTGATTATTTTGTAAATGACTTCTTTGTTGTCCCAAAATATTTTTTTGTATCAAGTATTATAGAAAAGAGAAAAGCACTTTCTAAAAATGCAAAAAGGGCAGGTTGGATTGGTTCAAATATATTATTCTCAAAGATTCCAAATTCTGGAAAAATCTACTATATAGAAAATGGAAAAGAATTTTCAAAAACAGATGTCTTAGAAAAGTGGAATAAGACTATATTTCTTAAGGAAATTAAAAAAGATAATTTAAAGGGTTGGATTTTAGATATTATGAATTGTATTGAGTCTTTAAACAAAAAAGATTTTAGCCTTTCCGAAATATATGTTTTTGAAAAAAATCTAAGTATTTTACATCCTGAAAATAAAAATATAAAAGCAAAAATTCGTCAGCAATTACAGTTTTTGCGAGATAAAGGATATATAGAATTTTTAGAAAAAGGAAAATATAGATTAAGTTAACTTGATCTATTTTTCTTTTTGATCAATGATTTATATATGAATAAAAAACATAAATGTAATGAGTTTTATGCAGTTGAAGAATATTTTTTAAAGGGAAGATTGGATGATGGAGTTTTATATATGAAAACTACGGGAGATAGTGATGGAATTGAGGATATTAGATGCGTAGATTGCGGTAAAGAGATTACTGGTAATTATAAAATAGAAGTATGTTAAATCGCAAAAATAAAAAATTTAAGGTAGAAATTATTGAAGTCTTGCAAAGAGTGGTAGAGGTTTATGGAGAGGACTTTGAAGATGCTTGCTATAAAGTAGAAAATAAGTATTTTAGAGGAAAAATAGTTTTAGATTGGAGTGATTATATCGGGGTGGAATTTGATAATTTCTATTTATCTCCAACAGTTTTTAAAATTACAAAAGAAGAAATTTTAGAGTATTTTAGAGAGTTAAAAATAAATAGAGAAATAAACAAAAATAAAAAAATGACAGATAAAGAAATGAAAAAAGTTTTGGATTTTGTAGAATGTGATGAATTATTAGCAAAAAATATTAGAAGCTCGATTAAAAATTCTATTTTAGAAGTTATAAATTAAAAAAAGTAGACAATGAATCTATTGATTTTATATTAACTCATCCACCCTATGTTGATATTATTAAATACTCAGAAGGAAAGATAAAAGAAGATTTATCAGGAATTCATGACATAGAAGAGTTTGTAGAAGAAATGGAAAAGGTAGCATTGGAAATGTATAGGGTTTTAAAACCTGGGCAATATTGTGCAATTTTGATGGGTGATACTCGGCGTAATAAAATGTATCAACCACTTGCTTACAAGGTAATGGATAGATTTTTGAAAGTTGGTTTTTTGTTAAAAGAAGATATTATAAAACGTCAATTTAATTGCAAGGCAACAGGTTTTTGGGTGAATAAATCAAAAGATTATAATTTTTTATTGATTATGCATGAACATTTATTTATCTTTAAAAAAGAAGAAGTAAAAAAGTAGAAAAATAGGCATGAGCGGAGCTCACGCCTATTTTCTTTTACGGTGTTTTGTTAACTCTAATTATTATTTGCGGATTTTGTCATGTTTGTTTTTGATTCTAAAAATAAGTTTAAAGATAAGAAAATTATTTTTATCTTTAAAGAATATCTAAAAGGATTATTTAATGAAAAATAAAAAACCTGCGGAGGCTTCGCCTCCGCAGGTTTTTTTAGATCTTTTTTGTTGTTTGTCATTCGTCTTTTTGATGGTTATTTTTGTTTTTTTCGTTTTCTATTTTCCTTTTTTTGTTTTTATTATTTTGATACTCAGTATAATAATATTGTAAAGAACGATATTTTTATCAATGAATTTTCTTTCGCTTATACATATGAAAAAGATAAATAAAAAATTAATAATATACCAAGCAAAAAACGGGGCGATTGCGTTTCGTGGGGATTTTTTGCGTGATACGATCTGGGCAAATTTAAATCAGATTGCTGATCTTTTTGGAGTACAAAAAGCGGCAATTTCTAAACATCTTAAAAATATTTACAATGAGAAGGAGTTAGATAAAAAAGCAACTGTTTCCATTTTGGAAACAGTTCAAAGGGAAGGAGATAGAGAAGTTGTCCGTAAAATCACTTATTACAATCTAGACGTGATTATTTCTGTCGGGTATCGCGTAAATTCTAAAACCGCTACCACTTTTCGTATCTGGGCGACAAAAACTTTAAAACATCACCTCACTAAAGGGTATACTATCAACAAAAAAATGTTGCGGAAAAATCATGCAGAGTTTCTGCGTGCGGTTGAGGATATAAAATTGCTAGCGGGAAAAAATGAGAAAGTGTTCAAAGATGATGTTTTGGAGCTTATTACGGCATTTTCTTCTACTTGGTTTAATTTGGAAAGTTATGACAAACAGAGTTTTCCAAAGAAAGGGCAGTCTCAAAGGAAAGTCAAAATTGAGTTTGAAAAATTCGCGCAGGACTTGTATGAGGAAATTGCTCTCTTGAAGTGTGAACTGATTGCTAAAAAGGAGGCAACAGAGCTTTTTGCACAAGAGAAGCAAACGGGAAGTTTGCAAGGAATTTTAGGTAATGTTTTTCAATCTGTTTTTAGTAAAGAGGTTTATCAAAGTACAGAAGAAAAAGCTGGGCATTTATTGTATTTTATTATTAAAAATCATCCGTTTAATGACGGGAATAAGAGAACCGGTGCTTTCAGTTTTATTTGGTTTTTACGAAAAATGAATTTTGATTTTACTTATAGAATAACACCGGCAAGTTTAACTACTTTGACTCTTTTAATTGCTGAATCGAATCCAAAAGATAAAGAAAAAATGATCGGGCTAGTTTTGCTACTGCTTAAAAAATAATTTGATTGTTGATAATGTTTCTATTTGGTAATTCATTAAAAATGGATATATAAGTTTGAAAGATTGTGGAGATAATTTATTGGTGTGTTGTAAAAGCGTAGAAACTAAAGATATAAAACAAAATGACTAAAAATATATTTTATAAATTCGAGAAAGAATTACAGGAGGCGGTTATTGTTGCTAGGCCTAATCGTTTTATTATGGAAATAATACTTGATGGAAAAAAAGAAAAAGCACATTGTCCTGTTACTGGAAAAATTGGTCGTTTTGATTTTAAATCTGTTCCTTGTTTAGTTTCTTGTTCTAGCAATACAAAAAGAAAAACTAGATTTACTGTGGAGGCTATTTCCCCACAAGACTCTCATTCAAAGAGAAAACAATGGATTGGAATTAATCAAGGTAAATCTAATGATTATATTGCTTTCTTTTTGGAGAATAATTTTTTTCCAAAAATTTCAGTAAAAGACAAAGATATTGAACGTGAAAAAACTATTGGAAATTCACGTATTGATTTTAAAATTGGAAATTCTTATTTAGAAGTAAAAACTCTTGTAAATAATATTCCTTTTGGATCTTTAGAAACAAATCAAAATCCAGTAACTTCTTTAGGTCGCCTTATAAAACATTTTTCTGATTTGGAAAAATATGTTAAGAAAGAAAAAGGTCGTGCCGTTGTTTTACTTTGTAATCAATATAAAGCAATTCCATTTGAAGCTCCAAAAAATTCTCAAAATACAGAAGTTGGAAAAACAGTTAGAAAAGCAACATCTAGTGGCGTAGAAAATTGGCAAGTTAATTTAAAATTTACCAAGAAAGGAGTTTATTTTATTGAATATTTTAAATTAGATTTGTTTTGATTTTTATATAAAGTTTAATGAATATTTTTACTTGTAACTTGTATCCATTGATTTATAATTTCTACTATGTCTACTTTCTATACACATCAACATAAGAATAAAGCTAAGACTTGGTTATTGATGATAATTTTTTTAGGAACTGTAATAGGTCTTGGATGGGTTTTATCATATCAATTTAATTCACCTATAATATTATATTTTGCTGTTTTCATTTCTATATTTATGAATATTTGGGCATATTGGTTTTCTGATAAAACAGTTTTGAATATGACAAATGCAAAGGAGGTTTCATATAAAGAAGCTCCAAAATTACATCGTATCGTAGAAAATCTTTCTATAACTGCTGGACTTCCGAAACCAAAAATTTTTTTAATTAAAGATAATGCTCCAAATGCTTTTGCTACAGGTAGGAATAAGGAACATGCAATTGTTGCTGTAACAACAGGACTTTTAAAAATTTTGGATAAGGTAGAGCTTGAAGGCGTTATTGCACATGAATTATCTCATATAGGTAATAATGACATGTTGGTATCTACTGTAGCTGTTGTTCTTGTTGGTATAATAACAATGATTTCAGATTTTCTTCTACGCGGTTCTATGTTTGGAGGGAGAAGTAATAGAAAAGGAAATGGTGTTATTTTAATAATTGGACTAATTTTGGCATTGCTTATGCCACTTATAGCTTCATTACTTAGACTTGCGATATCAAGAAAGAGGGAATTCCTAGCAGATGCTACTGGTGTTATGCTTACAAGATATCCAGAAGGGTTAGCTTCAGCGCTTGAAAAAATTCATTCATATGGATCAAAAATGAGATCTGCTAATCATGCGACTGCTCATTTGTTTATTGCTAATCCATTTGGTGTTAAGCGCGCAACTACTTATGTTAATAGACTTTTTTCTACACATCCTGACCCAGAATTAAGGATTAAATTATTAAGAGAAATGGATAAATAAAATTATTATAATAGTTTAAATATTTAATATAAAATGAAAAGTAGTTATAACTACTTTTCATTTTATATATGTGAATGTATACTTATATATATGTCAAAGTGGGCTAGAAAAAGAAAGAGAAAAATTATTATTATAATAGGTGTTTTATTGTTGATTGTTTTGTTTTTTATAATTTTTTCATTTAAAAACAAGAAACCAACATGTTTTGATGGTGTGCAAAATGGAACAGAAACAGGTCTTGATTGTGGTGGAAATTGCTCAAAAGTATGTGTTGATGATATAAGAAATATTGTTGTCTGGTGGGAAAGACCGTTTAAAGTTGCAAATGGTGTGTATAATACTGTTGCTTATTTTGAGAATCAAAATTTAAATTCAGGAATACAAGAACTTACTTATGAATTTCGTCTTTATGATAAAGATAATGTTTTAGTTGCAAAACCTCGTATTGGTAAAACATTTATAGAGGCAAATAAAAGATCAGCAGTTTTTGAGCCAAGTTTAATAACTGGAAATAAAGAAGCATATACTGCATTTTTTAAAATTTCTTCTGTTCAGAATTGGGAAAAAACTGAACCATCTTTTTCATATAGTTTATTTAATGTTGGTGACCCTGTATTATCGCAACAAGATACACATCCTAAATTAACAGTTCCTGTTGAGAATAAATCTATATATAACTTTACGGATGTACCTGTTATCGCAATATTATATAATATTAAGGGAAATGCTATTGCTACTAGCAGAACATATATTGATTCTATAAACCAAGGGAAGAAAGAAGATGTACACTATTCTTGGCCAGAACCATTTGGAGATGTTGTTTCTCGTGTAGAAATAATTCCACGAATTGATCCATTTACGCCAATTAATTCAATAACAAGATGATAAGTATTTACATGAAGAAATTAATTTCAAAAATTGATTGGTGGATATTGTTTTCGCTTATATCATTATCAATACTTAGTCTATCAGCAATGAGCTCATTAGGTATTAGTAACGGAAATGATCTCTTTATTAAACAGCTTATATGGTTTTGTATTTCATTTGTAATTTTATTTTTAACAGTCTCTATTGATCTGAGTTTTTTAAAGAAGTCTAAAAATGTAATCATATTTTATGTATTTGGTATCGCACTATTAGTATTTTTATTTTTTTTCGGTTTAACTACTCATGGTGCAACTTCATGGATTTCATTTGGAAGTTTCAGTTTTCAACCTGCAGATTTTATGAAACTTATTCTTATAATTATTTTGGCAAAATATTTAGCACGTAGACATGTTGAGATAAATGCAATAAAACATATTTTTATTACAGGTTTATATTTTATTGTTCCATTTATTTTAATTTTCTTGCAACCAGATTTTGGTTCTGCGATAATTCTATTTGGAATATGGATAGGGATGATACTTGTATCTGGAATATCTAAAAAACATTTATTGATTCTAACAGTATCTGGGTTAGCATTATTTTCTGTTATGTGGTTTTTTGTATTACATGATTATCAGAAGAATAGAATAATGACTTTCATGAACCCATTATCTGACATAAGAGGAACTGGATATAATGCTTATCAATCCATAATAGCTGTTGGTTCTGGTAGGTTGGTTGGAAAGGGTGTAGGTAATGGTACACAATCAAGATTATCATTCTTACCAGAATATGAATCCGATTTTATATTTGCTGCAATTTCAGAAGAATGGGGTTTTGTAGGTTCTGTCATTATGTTGTTACTATTATTACTTATAATAATTCGCATTTTAATTAATGCATATAATATGAATAGTAATTTTGAGTTATTATTTGCTATTGGTTTAGTTTTTTATTTGATGACACATATCATAATAAATATAGGTATGAATATCGGAGTTATGCCTGTTACTGGCGTAACCTTACCTTTTATTTCTTATGGTGGCTCACATTTATTTATTGAATTTTTGTCGTTTGGTATTTTGATGAGTATGCGTGGGCGTGGGCGTATTATATACAAAGATAATCAATCAGATGCATTTTTAAGATAAGTTTCTTTTATTTTATGTGTATGTAAGTATACTTATTTTATGTCAAATCGTATTTCTGGTAAAAAAATTGCGGAAAAGATAAAAAAAAATATAAGACGTAAGGTTTCTATTTTAAATAGAGATATAGTTTTCTCTATTATTTATGTTGGTGAGGATCCTGTAATAGATAATTTCATAAGATATAAAAAAAAATTTGGTGAGGATGTTGAAATATCGGTTATTGTTTACAAGTTTAATGGTGATATTAAAGAAAAAATATTAATTTCAGAGATAGAAAATATTTCAGAAAAATCAGATGCAGTAATTGTTCAGTTGCCGTTACCTTTAAAGTTAAATACACAAAAAATATTAAATTCTGTTCCAACTAAAAAGGATGTAGATGTTTTATCTGAAAATGCAAAATTATTATTTGCTGAAGGAAATAATAGTATGCTTCCACCTGTTACTGGCGCAATAATAGAGGTTTTAAATAGAAATGGCTTTGTATTTGGTGGTAAGAACATTGTAATTATTGGTTATGGGGATTTAGTTGGAAGACCTTTTGGTGTTTGGTTAGAAAGAAATAATATTGATTTTTTTGTAATTAATAAAGACACAAGTGAAAAAGATAAATATGAATATTTAATAAATGCAGATTTGATAGTTGCTGGTGCAGGAGTACAGAATTTAATAAAACCATATATGATAAAAGACGGGGTTATATTAATAGACGGTGGAACAAGTGAAGCAGGAAAAAAAATACAGGGAGATGTGGATCCAGCTTGCTATAAGAAAGCACTTTTTTATACGCCTGTTCCTGGTGGTGTTGGGCCAATAACGATTGCTATATTATATAGAAATATTTTAAAAACACAGAAATAATTCTCTTTTAGATATACAAACTTTTTTATTATTGTTATAGTAAAACTACTTATGTTAAATGTATTAATACAATATCATAAACAACTTTTTTTATGGATGTATAGTTTTACATTAACTTATCCAAAGTATAATAATCTGATACATTTTATTGCAGATAAATTAGATAATTATGTTATTTTATTAGCTGCTATTGTACTCTTTTATTTTGTATATAAGTCTATTGAGTATACGTCTTGGAAACGTTTTTATTTTTTGATAAAAGAAGGAATAAGGCTTGTTGTTGTTGTATGTATTTCATGGAGTATATCATATCTTATAAAAAATATTGTTAGATTTCCACGTCCATTTTTACGTTTTCCAAATGAAGTTACTCAATTATTTGATTATGGTGGTTTTAATTCTTTTCCTTCAGGGCACGCAACATTATTTATGGCGTTGGCTGTGATTGTATCACTACACCATAAGCATATAGGTTATTTGTTTATCTTTTTTGCAATTATTATAAGCATAGCAAGAGTGATGTCAGGAATACATTTTCCGATAGATATATTAGCTGGTTGGATTATTGGTGGTGGAATATCTTTGTTGGTTTATAGAGTTTTAAAACTAGTTAATTAACACATTTTTTATTTGAAAAAAAGAAAAATAAGCATATACTAATAACATTATGTGGAAAATGAGAATTACTGCGTTAATATTTATAGCGCTTGGGATCTTTTTAGGATCTTATGTTATTAAAACAGAAAATAATGGAACAAATCCATTTAAGTTAGGTTTAGATTTAAGTGGTGGATCATATCTTGTTTATAAAGCGGATGTATCGGATGTATCAGATGGGGAAGTTAAATCTTCTATGGATTCACTTCGTGATGTTATAGAGAGACGTATAAATGCTTTTGGTATTGCAGAACCAAATGTGCAAACGGAAACAAATTCTATAGCAGGTGAGAGTGAAGAGAGATTAGTTATTGAGCTTCCTGGTGTAACTGATTTGGATAAGGCTGTTGAAATGATTGGACAGACTCCATTTTTAGAATTTAAGGTTGAGCGTCCCGTAGAAGAACGTGATGCAATTCTTGAAGAACAAAAAAAACTCAAAGATGCATTATCACAATCAAATGATGGAAATGATGTTGGGGATTTAGATATCGATGTAAATCTTGTTAAAAAAGATCCATATTATATATCTACCGAATTGACAGGAAAGTATCTTGAAAAATCTTCTTTACAATTTTCTCAAGCAGGAGTAAAAAACGGAGGAAGTATTCAGTCAAAACCAATAATTACACTTTCATTCAATAAAGAAGGTGCTGACTTATTTGAAAAAATAACAACCGATAATGTTGGTAAAACGCTTGCAATTTATCTTGATGGCTTGGTTGTGTCTGCCCCACGTGTGAATACAGCTATTTCTGGAGGTAGTGCAATAATAGAAGGTGATTTTACAATAGATGAAGCTAAAGAAATAGTTGGTAGACTAAATTCTGGGGCTCTTCCAATTCCAATTAAATTAATATCTACAAACACAATAGGTCCAACACTTGGGCATAATGCTGTCAATGCCGGTGTAAAAGCTGGAATAATTGGCTTGATTTTGGTTGCACTTATATTAATACTTTGGTATAGATTGCCTGGGTTGATTGCGGTAGTTGCATTAGGTGTTTATACATCATTAATGTTATGGTTGTTTAAGTTTATTCCTGTAACTCTTACTTCTGCTGGAATTGCTGGTTTTATAATCTCCATTGGAATTGCCGTCGATGCGAATATATTGATTTTTGAAAGAATGAAAGAGGAAATAGCTGATGGTAGAACTATTTATACAGCTATTGATAACGGATTTAAGAGAGCGTGGGCATCTATTAGAGATGCAAATATATCATCTATTATATCTGCTATTATATTATTCTGGTTTGGAACAGCCTTAATTAAAGGTTTTGCTTTGACTTTCGGATTAGGAATAATTATGTCTATGTTTACAGCAGTAACTGTTACAAGATCGATACTTCTTTCTTTTAGTAAAAAAGAGAGTAAGAAAAACTCTAAGATTATAAGGTTCTTGTATAAATCAGGATTAACAAAATAATATCATGAATATCATTAAATATAAAAAAATATTCTTAGGGATATCAACAGCATTAGTATTAGCAGCAATAATTATTATTGGGGTAAAAGGACTTGGATATGGTATAGAATTTACTGGTGGTGCAGTTTTAGAAATGTCATATAAAGACACTCCAAGCATAGATTCTGTTAAAGATTCTTTAAAAGATAAAGGTTTTGATGTAGATGTACAAAAATTTGGAGAAGATTCTTATATAGTGAAAACACAAGATATAAGTGAAGAGGGTAGGAAATCACTTATTAGTGCCATGGAATCAGTAGGAACAGGGGCAATTGTTGAACGATTCAATTCTATTGGACCGTCTGTTGGAAGAGAATTAAGAACTAAATCTTTATATGCATTAATATTTGTTTCACTTGGTATAGTATTGTTTGTTGCATATGCATTTAGACATGTTTCAAAACCAGTGTCTTCTTGGAAATATGGACTAGTTGCTGTGATCGCTTTATTCCATGACATATTAATTCCAGTTGGAATTTTGACATTACTTGGTACTGAAATAGATACTTTATATGTCGTCGGGTTGCTTTCTATATTAGGATTGTCGGTTAATGATACTATCGTAGTATTTGATAGAATACGTGAGAATCTTCATAAGAATAATGAGACAAAGACAAAAGAAAAATTTGATGATACTGTTGGACATGCTGTTACAAGTACAATAGCTAGATCTATATTTACATCACTTACACTAGTTGTCGTATTATTTGCATTATACTATGTTGGACCTGTTGCCACTAGAACACTATCACTCGTATTATTGTTAGGTACTATAGTTGGGACATATTCTTCAATTTTCTTGGCTTCTCCGTTACTTACTTATATGGTCTCAAGAGTGAAAAAATAGGTTTTCAAAAAAGCACTTTTTGTGTTTTTTTTATGTTAATATATAAATATGTTAAATATTGGTAAATTATCTTGTAGTGATTCAGGTTGTATATTACCTGTTAATACATTAATAAAAGAAAATATTTTTTGTGAATTTCACAATATAAAATTAAAAAGAAAAAGTGAATTCCATATAACTATTTTTAAAGGTAAAATGCTCCGCCTAATAAAGAAAACTTGTTCAGTAAAAAAAGAAAATGAACTATATAAATTTTTAAATGACTTTAATTTTAATTTTTCATTAACAGATGAAATATATTTTTTAAAAAAAGATTATGGTGATCATATTCGTTATTCAAGAATAATTAGAGTAAGCATGAGTAGTGAAAATGAATTTGAAAAAAAGATATCAAAGATAATTGGATTTGATTATTCCATTTTTCCGCATATTACAACACATAGTTTTTCGAATATTAAGGAGAAAGAAGATATAGGCATTGGTATTCAGTCTGAAAGTGATTTTGAGAAATATAGGTGTGAATAATTAAATATTTTTTATGTATTTAATTTTTTTTAGTGTATAATTTATATGTTATGACAACAGGAATAATTATATTAATAATAGTCGTTTTGTTAGCAGGATTTATAATTGGTTTATATAATAAATTAGTTAAATTATCTGTTAGAGTAGAGGAGGCATGGGCTGATATTGATGTTCAATTAAAACGTCGATATGATCTTATTCCAAATCTTGTTGAGACTGTAAAAGGTTATGCAAAACACGAAAGAGATACATTAGAAGCTGTATTAGAAGCAAGATCTAAGGCGACAGCTATGAATATAGATGCTTCAAATGTTACACCAGAACAGATGAAAGCTTTTGCTGGGGCACAATCAGGTCTTTCTGGGGCCTTAGGTAAATTATTAGCAGTAGCAGAACAATATCCAAATTTAAAAGCTAACGAGAACTTTCTTGAGTTACAAAAAGAGATAACTGATACTGAAAATAAAATTCAATCAGCACGAAGATTTTATAATGGGGTTGTACGTGATATAAACACAATGATCCTTTCATTTCCAACAAATATATTGGCTGGAATGTTTGGTTTTAATAAAAAGGAATTCTTTGATTTAGACGATGATGCTAAAGAAAAAGAAGCTGTAAAAGTCTCTTTTTAAGAAATTTTTAAATATGTTAAAAACAACTAATTTTAGTTGTTTTTTTATTTTTATAATTTCTTTATCTAGTCTATTTTGTTATAATCATATTATGAAAAATATATTTAAATTTATTTTTGTTTTTTTTATTTTTTTATCTGCTAATAACATTTTTGCTGAGGAGATATCTGAATATAATGTAGATATAAACCTCCATAAAGATTCTACGATAACGGTGATTGAAACAATTGATTATGATTTTGGTAATTTAGATAGACATGGTATTTTTCGTTTTATTCCAATTAATTTTAAGATTGATGGGCAAAATAATTGGCATAACTTAAAACAGAGAAAATTAATATTTAAAAATATTTCTATAAAGATGGACGGTGTATCAGAAAATTTTTTTATAGATAAAAAAGATAATAATGGTAACTTGTTTATAAAAATTGGTGATAAAGATAAAACAATAACAGGAAGTCATAAGTATCAAATAAAATATGATGTATTAGGATCTATACGTTATTTTAAAGATTATGATGAAATATATTGGAATGCTATAGGTTTAGATTGGAAGATTCCTATTAATAATATAGAAGTATCTTTACATGGAAATGATATTAATTTTGAAAATGTTTCTTGTTATAGTGGAAAACTTAGTTCTAGTAATAGTTGTGATGACTATTTGAAAGAAGATAAGAGTAACGTTGTTTTTAAGCAAAAGATATTACAACCATATGAAGGGATGACAATATCTACTTCTTTTAATAAGGGAGATGTTTTAAAAAGAGAATTTTTTAGTTTTACTATTATAGCTTATATAATTAGTGTTATTTCTTTATTTGTCATATTTATTTTGGTTATATTGTATTTTTTACGAAAATATAGACGAAAGTATTTTACTTATGATCCTATTCATCCAAGATATACTCCCCCTGAGGATTTTAATGCAGTATTGACTGGATATTTAGTCGACATGAAGTTTGACCCTATGGATATATCTTCTGGAATTATTCAGTTAGCACAAGATGGATATATTAAGATAGAGAGAATAGAAAAAAAAGTGTTTATTGGTAATTCAGTTGATTACTCTTTTGTCCTTATGAAGAATATTAATTTTAAAGAAATCAATAATGTCGAGATATTATCATTAATAAATCAGTCTATTTTACAATTACTTTTTTCGGAACGACATACTTCTAATTTATCTGGGAATATACAATCTATAATACAGCCAATAAAAGATAGTTTAAGATTAGATGTTGGGAAAAGAGTTTTACTAAGTGATATTTCAAATAAGGATAATAAAAGTCAATATTCTATTATAAAAGATAATGTTAAAAAATATTTTATTGATAAAAATTTAATTGAACAGAGGAATAAAAAAGGTAATTGGTACGTATTACTTCCCTTTGGATTGACTTTTATTATGTTTTTGGTAGGTAATATTACTTTTAGTTTCATTCTGTTTTTCATAACATTTATGAGTATATTCCTATTATCAGCATTTAATCTACGTTATACGAAAAAAGGATGGGATACAAAACATTCTATTGATGGGTTTAAATTATTCTTAGAGATGACTGATAAAGAGAGATATGATTTCTTTAATAATCCAGCAGACAATCCACAGGAATTTATGGAATATTTACCATATGCTATTGCTTTAGGTGTAGAAAAAAAATGGGCTAAACAGTTTGAATCGATTACAATTCCACAACCAGAATGGTATAAGGGTGCAGGTCCATTTGTTGCATCTGGTTTTGCAAATGAGATTAGCTCTTTATCGAATAATATAAATTCTTCTATCTCAAAATCTACAATTAGTTCTTCAGGTTCAGGTTCTATGGGTGGAGGATTTTCAGGTGGTGGTTCTGGTGGTGGTGGTGGTGGTTCTTGGTAATTATAATAAAAAATGTAAAATGAAATTATGTCTATCAAGAAAAAATTAGAGATTTTATTATATAAAATAGTAAAAAATATTGTAGTTGAACATGATTATGTTATTAATCTTGAACACCCTAATGTTATATCACATGGAGATTTTGCAACAAATATAGCAATGGTACTTGCAAATAAATTAAGAAAAAATCCATTAGATATCGCTAATAAGATTGTAACAGAGTTTTCCTTAAAAAATATTAAAGAGGTAGAATCAGTTTCTGTAGCTAACCCTGGTTTCATAAATATAAAACTTTCAAAAACTTTTTTCGAAAAAAATATAAAAGAGATATTATTTAGTGAAATAGAATTTGGAGATTTAGATATTTGGAAAGGGAAAACTATTTTAGTTGAACATTCATCACCTAACCTTTTTAAACCGTTTCATATTGGACATATGATGAACAACACGATAGGAGAGTCTATTGTTAGGCTATGTAAGATATCTGGGGCTAATGTAGAAGTTATATCTTACCCATCTGATGTTTCACTTGGAATAGGTAAGGCGGTGTGGCAGCTTATGGAATATGGTGTTGAGGAACTTAATAACTATAAAACAATAAGCGAAAAAATGGAGTTTTTGGGTAAGTGCTATTCTAATGGAACGAAAGCGTATAAGAAATATCCAGATTTAGAGATTCGTATTCGTGAAATTACTCAAGATATTTATGAACATAGAGATACAGAAGCTTATCGTGTATATAAAATTGGTAAGGATTTAAATCTTGATTATTTCATTAGAATGACAACAAGACTTGGTTCTGTTTTTGATTCATATATTTTTGAATCTGAAGCTGGAGAAGTTGGGAAAAAAATAGTATATGAAAATTTAGGTAAGGTTTTTACAGAATCAAATGAAGCAATTATTTTTGAACCAAATGAAGATGATTTAAAAAACAACAAAAGTTTACATACAAGAGTATTTATCAATAAAGATGGAAATCCTACATATGAAGCAAAAGATACAGGACTTTTAAAATTGAAATTTGATCGTTATGATCCTGACCTTTCAATTTTTATTACAGATAACGAACAAGGTCCATATTTTGAGGTTGTAAAAGTTGCTGCCGGAAAAATTAATGAAAAATGGGAGAAGAACACAAAACATATGACACATGGAAGACTTAAATTTAATGGTATGAAGATATCATCTAGATTAGGCTCAGTTCCATTGGTCTCTGATATTATTGATTCTGTCAACGATGCTGTTTATAAAAAAACAATAGAAAGCGGTAGAGAAATATCTACTGAGAATTCAGATGTTATATCTATTGCAGCTATTAAATATACAATTTTAAGAACTCAAGCTGGGAAGAATATTGATTTTAATTTAGAAAAATCATTATCTTTTGAGGGTGATTCTGGTCCGTATTTACAATATACTTATGCTAGATGTATGTCTATTTTAAGAAAAGCAAAAAAAGAAGGATTAAGACGGAATTTAAATCAATCAAAAAATTGGAAAATAATTGATTTAGAGAGATTTTTGTATAGATTACCTGATATTTTTGAGTTGGCGTTTTTAAATTATGCACCACAAAATGTTACTGGTTATGTTACAGAAATAGCTCAAATATTTAACTCTTGGTATGGAGACACTAAAATTATTGATATTAATGATGAAAATACAGGGTATAAATTAGCTTTAGTTGAAGCGACTTCAATAGTAATTAAAAAATCCTTATGGTCTTTAGGAATTGAAGTTTTGGAAGAAATGTAAATATATAATATATTGACATAATATATTTTTGACAAAAAATAGTTTGCATTGTATATAAAATATGATATAATATAATGTATATTATATGATTGAATCAATGCCAAAAAAAAATAATTTTGAATCAAAAAAAGAAGAATTTTATATCTTTTGTAAAAAATATATAGATGATGTTTATAATGAAATAGAAAATCAATCTTTGGAGCGTTTTCAATTAGGTTTTGATTTTATTGAAGAAAAAATAGATATTCTTCTTGAAGAAGGCTCAAAAGATAACCTTTACGAGAAAGAAGAATTTGTCGAAATATTTGTTAAGACACTTAAAGATAAGTCAGAAGAAATATTTTTTAATGAAGATTATGATAAGGAAAAAGAATATTCTTTTCATTCCTATTTTTATAATAATTTTTTTTCAATGAGCCCTAATCTTACTAGTTACTTGAGCTCTGATTTTTTTGCTTATATAAAGTTACAGGGAGAGCTTATTCACTCAGGAGTTTTAGATTATGTAACACAAGCAGTAAGCGGTGAAATAGTTCTTTCTCTTCATGATATCGATATTGATTCTATTGCTGAAAAAATAGAAAATATTTCTATTTCTCAAAAAATTCTTTTTATAAAAACATTAGGAGATTCTGCGAGGAGAGCCATTGCAAGTGGTGATTGGGCGTATGATGTTTATAAAAAAATAGATAGTTTTTTTGAAAAAATTTCTAAACAAGAAAATGTTCCTTTATTGGATTATATTTTAAAATATCAACTTTCTCTTATGAAGGAGGGTGAAGCTCGTTTCCATGATCTTTCTATAGATGAAAATCTTATTGATTTTAGACAAGAAAGAATTAATTTTTTTAATGAGGTATATCATGAAGATATGACTCTTTCAGAAGAAATTCATTTGGATCAAAAAGATTCTGTGTTTCATAAGAATCTTAAATTAACATCTATTTCGAAAGATTATATTGCGATTATTAATGGTATTGATACATCTGTTGCTCTTGTTAACGATAGTGAAAAGAATATTTCTTCCTATAAAGAAATCACAAGAGATAAGGCTGAGCTTGTTTCTTTATTACATAGTCCTGAGATTACATGGTTAATAAATAATGAATTTAATATTGACGTTAGAAATATGTATTTAGATGAACAAGTACAATTTCTTGATTATCTTTCTTCTCTTAAAAATGAAAAATGGAAACGTTTAGAAGATATTTTAAAAAATAAAGATATAAAAAAAGAATATATATTAAGATCTTTTCTTTCTCTTGATTTAGCAGGAAGAGATTTTGGAGATACTATTCTTTCTCTTGGAGAAACTCTTCAAGATGATTTAGTAAAAAAAATATTTAAAAAATATTCAGAACTAGTTAATATTTCTCATGAAATAGAAGCATTTATAGAAAAAGAATTCTCAGGTATTATAGCAAAAGATTCTGATGTAGTGGAACAAGTAAAAAATAAATTATTACATAAAGGAGTTGATATCATAAAGAGATGGGGTGATACTGTTAAAATTCTTGGGTTTGAGGGTTCTCAGTCTGTGAGCTCAGAAGACGTTATTTCTGATTTAAATAAGGTTTCTGCAGAGGCAATTGCAACTTTATCTACTTTTAAATATTCACGAAGGAATGGGTTTAACTTATCTCTTGAAGATATAAAACATTCTGAATTTTCTAAAAAAAATATTGAAGATATTTCAAAAGACGAAAGAGAGGAAATGATTGGAATATATCTTGATAATTATGCTGATAATCCAAAACTTGCTAAACAATTAGTAGATAAGTTTGAGAATGCATTTAGAGACGTCCATCACAATGAGTTTTATTTGTTTAAATTAAATGGAAAAATAAATGCATTTGTCCGTTTTGAGCAGAATGGTAATGGTAGATTTGCTTCGGCATTGAATGTTTCAAAGGAGTTACATGGGTTTGCCTTAGGAGAAGCTATGATGGAGCAAGCGTTAAAAAAAGAAGCAGAAAATAATATTCTCTATGCAGAAGCAAATCTTTCTCAGTGGAACACTTCTCGTTATTTGAAATTAGGATTTAATGCAATATCTGAAAATACGAATTATAAAGTTCCTGCTGTAAATATTGAATGGAATAATATTGAAAATGAAAAATATCTTTCAAAGAATATAACGCAAGAAGATATTATTTCTGGTAATTATAATCACAGTTTAATAATAGTAGAAAAGTATAAAGATATTGCTGATTTTGATAGATCGAGACTTGGAGATTTAATCATGACGCATTTTATCTATAATAAAGAAGATAATAATTATTATGTAGTCTTAGAAGAGAAAAAATAAAAACCATCTTAGATGGTTTTTTTTGATTTCTCCCAGAGTGCTTCAAAGATATATTTATGCATTTGTGCTATTTGTTTATCTTCTACGAGAACTCCAGAAATACCTAAATTTGATATAGTTATGTATAAGATTTTGTTATCATATATTTCTGCAACCCCACCAAAAGGGAAGTATTTTTTATCTATTATTCTTATTTCTGTTAGTTCATCCTTTTTTGAGTTTTTTAATGCTTTTTCTCCTTTTTTATTATTAGCTACTAAGATACGTTTTTTAATTTTATGTTCTTTTCTTTCTTTTGTGTGCTTTTCATTTATTTTTGGAAAATATTTTTCCACAGCATCAACATCAGCATATGTATATATTTCTTCACTACTATATAATGTATCTTTCAATATTTCTTCAACTCCTTTTTCTCCTTCAAAGTATTGCACGCTTGGTTTTCCAGATAAGAGGTTGAATTGTGATTTGAGATTTCCATAAATGGAGTTGTAGATTTCTTTTTGTTCTCTTAATTTATCTTCTTGTTTTTCGACAAAGATATGTAGTTTTTCCGGTGAAAGCGGAGCATAACGAGCTACTGTAGTATCTCCTCCGTGTTTTTCTACAAATCCTTTTTCAATGAGATCTTCTAAGACCTTATAGACAATACCTCTTTTCATTTTTACATATCTAGGAATGTTTCCAGCTTTGGTAAACCCATTGTTTAAGAGTACTTTATAGATGTGTGCCTCTCTACTGCTTAAGCCTAATAATTCTAATTTTTTAAATAATTCTGTTCCTCTCATAATACTTATATTACTCTTTTGTGAAAGAATGTCAATTATTTTTGACAATGAAATACGAAAAATAAAGCTTTTTTTATACTTTGTCACATTTTTTCTCGTTTTTATGAAGTTTCTGTCACATTGCATTGACAAAAAGTAAAGAACCTGCTATGCTAGTAATGAATTTGAGAGAGGTTCTTTAATTAAATAAAAAGTATATTTACTTTCGATGGGCGAACAAGAATCCAGAAAAAGTATTTATAGTTCCATTCTCGAATGTCATAGCACGACTGGAACTCGTCACTAGATATTCAACGAGAAAAATACAATAGATTTTTGATAAAGAAATCTACTGTAAGGAAAGTCTAACCAACTTTGCTTACAGGAATTTCTTTACCAAAAAGATTACCTTGTCATTGCGAGCGATAGTGAAGCAATCACATAGATAAACTTTTATTTGAGAGAGGTAAAGAAAACCATTGTCATTGCGAGCGATAGCGAAGCAATCTCAAATGGTAATAACAGAACCTTATAAATTACATAGCACGACATTATATATTTGACGACGGGCGAAGAACGCGCAACAGAATATATAATGAAACGACAAA
>CAMZLR010000021.1 GCA_947311725.1 Candidatus Campbelliibacteriota bacterium
AGAAAAAGTTGGTGATCTTGCAAGTATTTTAACAAACCTTTCAGATGGTGATATTTTATTTATTGATGAAATACATAGATTAAATAGTAATATAGAAGAGATACTATATCCAGCGATGGAATCTGGTGTGTTAGATATAATAATAGGAAAAGGACCATCTGCACGAACTATTCAATTAGATATTCCACCTTTTACCCTTTTAGCGGCAACGACAAAAATTGCTATGATGAGTTCCCCTCTCCGTTCACGATTTTCTGGTGGGGTTTTCAAACTTGAGTTTTATAGCAATGAAGAAATAGAAAAAATAGTGGCTCAATCTGCAGAAAAATTAAACATAGCAATAGATGATGAAGCACTTAAAGAAATTGCTAAAAGATCACGCTATACCCCACGAACTGCAAATTATTTTTTAAAGCGTTGTAGAGATTACGCAGAGGTCCACGAAAAAAATCTTGATTATGATGTGGTAAAAAAATCACTGGAACTCATCGGTGTAGATAGTGAAGGTTTAAGAAAAATAGACCGTGAGGTATTAGAAATGATTATTTATAAATTTAATGGAGGCCCTGTTGGTTTAAAAACCATCGCCACAGCAACCCATGAAGAAATTGACTCTATAGAATCAGTTGTGGAACCCTATCTGATTCAAAAAGGATTTTTAGAGCTCACTTCACGTGGTCGTGTAGCAACCAAAAAGGCTTATGAGCATTTTGGAAAAGAATATTTGGAAAACAAAAAGAACTAGTAAAAAATACAAAAGGTAAACTTTGGTATCTTGTATTTATTTTTTAATCCAAAAAACAAAAGTATTTTCTAGATAAACAATATCCCTAACTTCTGAGCTATACCAATCTGCTAGTATTTCAGCATCAATAAGCGGATATTCAACTGGTGGCGGCGTTTTGTGTTTTTTAAAATGTGGTTTGTACCAACTCATATAATCATCGTATGTTTTTTTGTAAAAATCAACTACTCCAAAAAAACCACCGTTTTTTGTAGCCTGTTCCATTTGCTCAGAGAAATTCTTTCGCGCAATTAGGTTCATATTATGATGTGTATAAGCAACAACACTAATATCCATTTCTTTAATTTGCTTAGGAAATGTTTCTCCATCTCCAACTATTCCATGAACTTTTTTACTTTGCATTAATTTTTTATAAAGTTCTCCATCTTTTCCAGTGAAATTAAATCCATATTCTTCAATCATCTCATTAGAAATTTGAAAGTCTCCATTTTGCGTAATTTCTATAACATCTGGCACAATATCTAAAAGATAAATTTAAACTTTATTCAGTAATACAAACTTATCTAACGAACGAAGAGCAAACAAGGTAGTGATCGCTCCGCCGGCAGGACCAATGTAATAAAAATTAAAACTCTCATTAAACCCAAGTCTTTCTTGTTCCTTGGTAAAAAACGCCATAATCAATAGGCAAGCTGGACTTCCATATTTATCATGGATCATTTTTCTAGAAATAGGAATTTCTCTACCACTATTATGTTTGCAATAGAGAGCATCCACTTTTTCTAGAAATGGGTATCCTTCTTTTACTTTTCTTCGTAAAAATTTTTTAGCACGATTCTTTACGTGCTTTTCCCAAAAAATTAATACACTTTCTGGTGTTAATTCATTTTCGTTTAAAACCTCAATATATTCTTTTGGTAAAAGAAAATTTTCTCTATTAAAAGGTTGTTTATCAAAAATTGAACAAAAACTTTTTCCACAAACCTCACCTATATCGTTAATCAAAACTGACAAACTTACATTGTAACCATCATTACGTTTTTTAATATAAAAATCAACTGCAAAAAGAAAAGAAACAAGTGTACCTTCATTTATAACAGGTTCTCCATTTAGTAAGACAAAATGTCCTCCACTGATTATTATTTTTTTCATATTTTTCATATTTTTTTTAATGTTCAACTTAGATTATCTAAATTTCGTCTTCATTTTAAAAGATATTTAAATTATTTATTAAAAACTGGTAATTATAAACATAAACTATTACAATATATAGGTAATCTATATATAATAATAAAAGTGTCGGAACATACAGACATATTTATTATTATGAATAAACAATTAATTACACAATTACAAAGCTCTGGTCTATCAGAGAAGGAATCAAAAATTTATTTATTTTTGATTAAAAATAATGGGGCATCAGCCAACGAAATAACTAATGCAGTCAAACTACATAGAACAACAGTATATAATGTTCTCCTCTCTCTTGCTGTTAAGGGATTAGTTACAGAAATAAAAAAAAGAAAGAAAAAGTTTTTTGTACCTAAACATCCACAAGTCCTAGAAAAAGTTGCTGGTTATAAAATTCAAATAGCAAAAAACAGCTTGAAGGCTGTACAGAAAGCTATTCCAAAATTATCTCAATTATTTACTGCTTTTCAGGATAAAAGCCAGGTAACGTTTTATGAAGGAGTAGAAGATGTTAAAAATATTTTTATAAGATATGTTGCCGAAGAAAATAAAAATTCCGAATTAAGAGCTTTTGCAGACCTAAAATAGCTTGATAGTTTTATGCCACAAAATTTTTTTAGAGAGTATATAAAAAATAAAGAACGCTTAAATATAACAGGAAGAGCTATTGCTCCAAAATCACAGAAAAACTTCGACTTTCTTTCAAAAACCAATAGAGGAATTAGTGAAAAATATTTGATACAAATTAGATACAGTAATAAAAACATGTTTAACTTTAATGGTGAGATACTTTTATTTGGAGGAAATAAAGTTTCGTTTTTATCTCTATCAGAAAAAAAACCTACTGCTATACTAATTCAGGATAATGGAACATACAATATATTGTCTGCAATTTTTGAAATGACGTGAAAAAATTTAGAAAACTAAAACTAAAATAATATGTTTACATTTATTGTTTAGTTATTAAAATTGAATTCTTAATTATTACAAATGACTACAAAGAACAATTTATAACAAATTATGTAATACCATTTAGTATTAGTTCCAGAGACAAGCAAGGTTTGTTACTACTATTAAATAATTTAACTTGTAAATTTATATTTTTTCTTTTAAACTCTCTATATGTCAGGACATAATAAATGGTCAAAAATCAAACATAAAAAAGCAGCAACAGATGCTCAAAAATCAAAAATATTTTCAAAACTTGTTCGTCTTATACAAGTTGAAGCTAAGTCTTGTGGTGGAGATATTGAATCACCTGCTCTTAAGGCAGCAATAGAAAAAGCTAGAAAGGAAAATATGCCAAAAGATAATATAGATAGGGCTATTAAAAAAGCGTCAGAAATAGGAAATACAATATCTGTAACTTATGAAGCATATGGTCCTGCTGGTGTTGGTATAATAATTACAGGTCTTACAGATAATACTAATAGAACATCTGCTGAAATAAAACATATTCTTTCAAAGAATAATGGGTCTCTTGGTTCACAAGGCTCTGTTTCTTGGAATTTTACAAAACAACAAGATCAGTCATGGACACCAAATACAAAAATAGAAATACCTGATGAAGCTGTAGAAAAACTTGAAAGACTTATTTATACTTTAGAAGAAAATGATGATGTTCAAGATATTTATACTAATTCTGAATAATATTATTAATAAATAAAAAAAATACTAATTAATTAATATTTTTTTTATTTATTAATAATTATAAATTAACATTTATTTCTTTTTCTCTTGAAACTAAATTTCCAAAATTATCTTCAATAACAACA
>CAMZLR010000022.1 GCA_947311725.1 Candidatus Campbelliibacteriota bacterium
TGAAATTAAGTAAAATATTAAAAAATATTGATGTAATAAAAATTACAGGTGATTCTGATCTAGAGATATATAATGTATCTCAGGATACACGAGAAGATTTTACAAAAAATACTCTCTATTTTGCTATTCATGGAACACAGATTGATGGACATAATTTTATAGCTCAAGCTATCGAAAAAGGAAGTATAGTTATTGTTTGTGAATATATACCAGAAGTTATAAAAAAAACAGATATTACTTATGTTCTTGTTGATAAGGTATCAGAAGTTATGGGACAAATTGTTTCAAATTTTTGTGAGAATCCTTCTGAAAAGCTAAAAGTTATTGCCGTAACTGGAACAAATGGAAAGACAACTATTACAACACTACTTTACCAATCATTTTTAGAATTAGGAAACAAAGCTGCTTTGTTTTCCACTGCTGGCGATTTTATTAATGGGAAAAAAATTCTTACAGAGAAAAAAGCATCTTCTTCTATGGAAATTATAGAGTTGCAAAAAAATTTTTCTACTGCCTTAAAAGAAGGGTGTCAATATGTGTGTATCGAAGCTACATCTCATGCCCTTGATCAAAATCGTATCAACGGAGTAAAAATAACAGGAGCAATTTATACAAATCTTACACAAGATCATCTAAATTATCATAAGAACTTTTTTAACTACGCAAAAGCAAAACAAAAACTTTTTTCTAATCTAAATAAAAACTCTTTCGCTATTATTAATATTGATGATATTTATGGTGTATCTATGGTAGAAAATACAAAAGCAAAAATTATAAGCTATGGAGATATTGATTTTGATAATAAAATACAAAGAGATTTTATTTTCCACATAGAAAATTTTTCACAAAATAACACAACTGTTTCTTTTAATGGGGAGATAATAAAAACACCTCTTATAGGGAAATTTAATATGTATAATTTACTATCTGTATATATTTGCCTAAAAGAATTTAATTTTAATATTAATGACATAAAGAAAGTTTTCCATAAAATTACAGGAGCTAGTGGACGAATGGAGATAATAAAAGTGAGGCATAGAAACGTAATAGGGGTTATTGATTATGCACATAGTCCAGATGCATTAAAGAATGTTTTAAAAACATTACAGGAAATTCCACATAATAAAATTATCACAGTTATTGGTGTAGGTGGTGGGCGTGACAGAGAAAAAAGACCTTTAATTGGAAATATTGCAGTTGAATTTAGTGATAAAACTATTTTTACAAATGATAATCCTAGGTATGATAATCCAGATGAAATAATAAATGATATTATATCTAATATTTTTAATAAAAAATCATACATTATAGAAAAAGATAGAGAGGAAGCTATTAAAAAAGCAGTCAACTTATCAAAGAATGGTGATATAATACTAATTGCAGGGAAGGGGCATGAGGATTATCAAGAAATAAATGGTGTTAAAAATCATTTTAATGATAGAGAGAAATTATTAGAAAAATTAAATAACTAGTTTTTTTATTTTTTTCTTTTATAATAAGATAAAAGAAAATATTTGATTAATTTTAAAAAACAGTAATTATGATAATTAAAAATTTAATAGAAATAGCAAAGAATTTTATTGGAACAAAAGGGTTCTCTAATTATTTTGATAAAGAAGGGAATGATATTCTAAAAAATGGTGATCTTTCTTGTTCAATCTTTATCTCAACAATTCTTGTAATAGTAAGAGTTATTGACGGGGTTTCATTTACTGTCAATGGTCTTATTAACAGAATTGAACACAGTAACAATTTTAAGAAGATAAATAATAATTTAAATATATCTGATCTACAGAAAGGAGATATAATAATATGGAACTCTATTGATGGAGATGAAAATGGACATGTTGGTATTTATACAGGCGGTGGTTTTACTATAAGTAATATGTCTTCTAAGGGAAGACCAGGTAGTCATGCTGTTATTTATAAAGGATTAAGCAAAGATAAAAAAAATAGAAATTCAGAAATCAAATTAATTTATAGATTAAAAATCTAAATTATTTGATTTAAATACCGCATAAAATAATAATGCGGTATTTTTATTAACTTTAATCATAGATATAGAAAAAATTGGTAATAAGTGTATTTGTTGAGATAGTAACGTCGCACAATATACCTTTTACGACGTTATTATTAAAACTAAAATAAATAGGAATATTATTTTATGGCTTCATATTATATATTCTCTAAGCTATTAAAGATAAAATCACGAAGTAAATTTATATTTTTATTTTTAAATGCAGAAATAAAAAATATCTTTTTATTATTTTTTATTTCTGGTATTAGACTTTTAATCTCTTTATTTAAAATATTTAACTTTTTTTGATTTATCTTATCTATTTTATTAACAACTAAAATAAAATCTCTATTGTGTAGATACATAAGATCGATTATTTTTTTATCAAATTCTGTTAATCCTGCCTTAGAATCAATTATAAGTATAACCAACTTTAGATCACTTATCGGATGCACTAAATACCATTCTATTATTTTCTCTAGTCTTAAACGAGCATTTTTAGATATTTTAGCATAACCATAACCTGGTAAATCGACAAAATAAACATTTTCTATAATGTCACTACTGACCTTAAAAAAATTTATCTCTTTTGTCTTCCCTGGAGTTTTACCTGTTTTTACAAGTTTTTTCCGACTCAATAATGCATTTATTGTGGTAGATTTTCCGACATTAGAACGACCTATAAAAGCAACCTGAGGAGTTCCATCATACATAATTTCTTTTTCACTAATAAGACCGGTTTTAAATTTTGCAGATAATATATTCATATATACAATATATATTTTTTAAAAGTAAAAAGAAAGATAAAATCCTCCTTTTTATTTAATATTATGTAGCATTATCTATAGATAATCTTTCGAAAGAAACACTATCCCCTTCCTTAATTTAAAGTAAATCTTTTATAAGATTATTCCAAATTATCTTAATAATAATCTCATTCCAAATATAATTGACAGCTGGGGATATATATGTTATATAAACATGTGTTATATTTGTCCATATATAACCAAAATTTTCTTGTGTTTGTTCGTTTTCTATAGCATTTTGTATAGAAAAATTAAACATAAATGAAACTAAAATTATAATCGTTATGATTATTAATAGTATTTTAATTATTCCACCTTTTTGTCTATTGATATCCATACTTATAATTATAACAAATTATAATAATAATACTATAATCTAGGATGTTTAAACATATTCTCTGATAATTTTGGGAAAAAATCTATTGGATTAAGATATGCACCGATAGGTGCTGATGGTCTAATTATAGATTTTCCTGGACACGTCCAACTGTCATATTTTATTATTTTTACTACTTTTTTATTATTGTTATTATACGTTGCATAAGTTGTAATATGTAGATGGGGTCCTGTTGTATGACCCGTATTACCTGAATACCCTATTAAATCTCCTTTTTTTACATGATCTCCATCTTTTAATTTAATTTTCGAAAGATGACCGTATGTAGTAGATAATCCAATATTTCCATGTTCTATTAGTATCCATTTACCAAAAGAAATACCTACACAAGCTTCGTCTGTATTACCTGTTCCAATAATTACTCCATCTGAAACAGAGTATACGGGTGTTCCTATGGCTGCTCTAAAATCTACACCGCTATGCGACCCAGAAGCATATAATATACCAGAAGAGGTGGTTTTCCCAAACCTTTGTGTTATATATATATCTTTTTTTGGTAATGGCCATTCAAATACCTCTGATCCTTTTTCTGGAATAGAGTTCTTATTAAGTAAAAATTTTAATTTTGATTCAAAATCACGAATTTGTTTATCAAGTGCTGATATTCGTTTTTTCGTATCTATTAAGTTTTTTTGGTATATAGATTCTTTATTTTGAGTGAATTCTAATATATCTTTCTTCCTATCTTCTTGATATACGACTATAGTTTTCTGATCATAAAATTTTTCTTTTTCAAAATCTAACTTATTTTTATTTTCTTTAAGCATTAATTTACTAGAAAATAATCTTAATTTATTAGCCCTTAACTCTACTGTTTTTTTAATAATTGGATCTTGTAAGGTTATATATTGATCACGTTTCTTTAAAAAATCTGATAATAACTCTGATGATAAGAAGCTTTCTAAAATAGAAATATTTTCTTGTTCATCAACTCTTCTTAAGAGTAACTCTAAAAAATTAGATTGTTCACCTATCATTATATTTTTATCTTTTATATCTATTTCCGTTTTTTTAATTTCAGATCTTAATAAATCTATTTTGTTTTTTGTTTGAGATATATTATTTTCTAATAATCTACGCTCTGAATTTATTATAGAAAGCTCTCTATTTAAACTTTCTTTTTCACCTGTAGTTTTAATTAATTCTTCTTTTATTCTATTTGCATCTTCTTCTAATCTTTTTAATTCGTCTGTCTTCTGGTTTATTTGATTTTTGAGCTCTACCTCAATATCTGCAAATATAAAGTTAGGCTTAATAAAAATAATAAATATACTTATTATCAATAATATAATTAAATTATAGTAATATAACCTTTTCACATAAATAATTATATCACGAATCAACAAAGTATATTTTTATTTATTTTTTTAAAATATTTATTGCAAATGATATTGAATTAAGAGCAGATTCTTTACCTATTATACCTAATATAGTGAATGGATCTGGAGATTTATCACGGCCAGATAATGAGTACCTTAACGGCCATAATACACTACCTTTACCAATTTTTTCAGCGTATACCCATAATGCTTCTTTTGTTGTCTTCTTATTGAAATCACCATTTAAATTTAACAAAATCGAATGAACTTTTTCTAAATTAGATAAAGTATATTCCTTCTTATCTCCTTTCCATAAAATTTTATTTATATCAAGTTCTGGTTGTTTAAAATAAAAATCTAATTCCCCTTCTTTAATCATATTTTCTACATCTAATAAATACCTAGTCCTTTCTCTTATTAATGGAATTAGATTTTGCATAATTTTATCATCATAAAAATCTTTTTTTCTAAAATCATTTAAAACTGGCGATATATAATTATAAAAATCATTATTAGAAAGTTCATTTAAATAGTGTTTATTTATCCAATATAATTTTTCTATATTAAACGCACCACCACCCTTCTGAATCTTATTAATATCAAATTCTTTTATTAACTCATCAATAGATATGATTTCACGATCATCTCCTGGGTTCCAACCTATAAATACTAAAAAATTAATTAAAGCCTCTGGTAAAATCCCCTGCTCTTTATAATCAAAAGCAGGAATAACCTCAGGGTCACGTTTTGATAGTTTACCACCTCTTGGGCTCATTATTAATGGAATATGAGCATATTTAGGTCTATCAAAACCTAGAGCCTCCAATATAAGAATTTGCCTAGGGGTGTTATTTATATGTTCTTGACCTCTTAATACATGACTAATTTCCATTAATCCATCATCAACAACAACAGTTAAATGATATATAGGTGTATTAATATCTCTAGCTATAACGAAATCACCCAGCTCAGTAGTATCAAATTCTATATCACCAAGTATTAAATCGGTAAACTTAATTTTTATATTTGGATTTTTAAATCTTATAACAGGTATATTTGGATTATTCTTAGAAGCTTCTGCTTCATAAGCATTTCCAGACTTTATAAGTTTTTTTATATAGTCTTTATATATATCCATTCTTTCTGATTGTCTAAAAAACTCATCATGTTTTATATTTAACCATTCAAGTGTATGTAACATGTTATCTTCAAATCTTTTTTCTGAACGCCATTCATCAGTATCTTCTGATCTTATTATAAATTTACCATTATTATGTTTCGCAAATAAATAATTAAATAATGCAGTTCTAACCCCACCAATATGAAATTTACCTGTTGGGGATGGAGCCATACGTGTTATAATTTTTTTTTCTAAATTCATATATTAATTATATAGGTATCATCTATATCTTACAATACAGCTTGACATTATTATATAATTAGTATATTGTATTTAACAAATAAAAAAATATTAATTAATTAAATAAAAATATTATGAGATGTATAAAAAATTTTTTTAGTAGAAACTCTACTAAAGTAGTTTTTAATATTTAATATAATTACATTAATTATATTAAATATCTTTTTTGTAGAAGTAATAAACATAAACTTATTAATATATTCACTTTTTTATGTACTAATAAGTTATATTATGTTGTTCACAATGTATAAGAAAAATTTAAAAAAATACCGATTACAATGTTAATCGGTATTTAATTTAAAAGTCTTCATCTATTGAAAAATTTTTATTACCATCTTCATGCGAGGTTTTTACTCCAGCCTTTTGATATTCAGCAACTCTTTTTTCGAAAAAATTTGTTTTTCCTTGGAGTGAAATCATATCCATAAAATCAAATGGATTTTCTGAATGATATATTTTATTATATCCGAGTTCCAACATTAATCTATCAGCAACAAATTCAATATATTGTTTCATTGATTTTGCACTCATTCCAATCATAGATACAGGGATAGCTTCTTCTGTGAATTCATGCTCAAATTCAACTGCTGACATAATAATTTCTCGAACTCTTTCTTCAGGAAGTTTATTAATAAGGTGATCTTTATATAACATACAAGCGGTATCAGTATGAATTCCTTCATCACGTGATATAAGCTCATTTGAAAAAGTAAGCCCTGGCATAAGTCCTCGTTTTTTTAGCCAAAAAAGTGCAGCAAATGAACCAGAAAACATAATTCCTTCTACGGCTGCATAAGCTACCAATCGCTCATGAAATGATGGAGATTTTATCCAACGTAGAGCCCACTCCCCTTTTTTCATGACTGATGGAATTGTTTCGATTGCATTAAAAAGAGTTTCTTGTTCTTCTGGGTCCTTAATATAAGTATCAATAAGTAGAGAATATACCTCTGAATGAATATTTTCCATCATAATTTGGAAACCATATATAGAACGGGCTTCTGGATATTGCACCTCTCTCATAAAATTAATAGCAAGATTTTCATTTACAATTCCATCGGAAGCTGCAAAGAAAGCAAGCACATAAGAAATAAAATGACGTTCATCATCAGTAAGTTTCTCATTCCAATCAGTAAGATCCTGTGAAAGATCAATTTCTTCTGCAGTCCAAAATGATGCTTCTGCCATCTTATAGAATTCCCATAAATCAATATGTTCAATAGGAAAAGTAACAAATCTCTTTGTGTTTTCCATTAATAATGGTTCTTTTGATTCATCAAAAATGATTGGTTCATCCCATAAATTAAGTTTATCTACACAAAGCCCGTCTGATGCAGCTGTTTCTATAATATTTTTTATATTAGACATGTTTTTTAGTAAAAAGATAAATAAATTTATCTTAATTAGATTAATAATTAGTTTATCCGAGCGAATTTATGACAATGATCTATTATACACTACAAGAAATACAAGTATTCTCATCATTATCTTCAATAATATTATATTTCTTTACCATGTCTTTATTAAAGGTTTCTTTATTCTCATCTTGAGAATGTTTTTTTACTGTAAATTTAATAGCATCTCGCGCAGCCTGCGTTCTTAAATAATACATCCCTGTCTTTAATCCAGATTTCCATCCGTAAAAATGCATAGAAGAAATTTTAGCTGATGTAGGGTCTTTCATGTGAATATTCATAGATTGGGATTGATCCACAAAAGCCCCTCTTTCTGCAGCCATATCTATAATGGTTTTTTGAGATATCTCCCAGACCGTCTTATATCGATCTTTTAAATCTTGTGGAAGTCCATCAAAGTCTTGAATAGAACCATTCGAATCCATAAGATTATTTTTAAAATCTGCATCCCAAACTCCTAATTCAATAAGCTCCTTAATCAAGTGTTGGTTTATCATAATGTATTCTCCAGAAAGAGTCCTTCTAATATATAAATTGCTGTTATATGGTTCAAAAGATTCATGATAGCCATACATACCAGAAGACGATGCTGTTGGCATGAGTGCGATAGTTAATGAATTTCTCAATCCATATGTTTTAATATCTTCCTTTAATGCATCCCAATCCCATCTTTCCGAGAGTTCAACCTTTTTTTCTCCTTGCTCCCAAAGATCAAATTGTAATATCCCTTGTGAAGCAGGAGATCCTTCAAAACTCTGATACACTCCTTTTTCTTTCGCGAGAGCAACAGATTCAGAAAGAGAAGCAAAATACATAGTTTCAAAAATTTCTCTATTTAACTTTTTTGCTTCTGTTGAATCATAGGCAATCTTAAGGAGGGCAAAGACATCTGCAAGTCCATTTACTCCAAGTCCAATAGGTCTGTTTTTTAAATTAGAATTTTTTGCCTCTGGAACAGTATAGAGATTTTTATCAATAACCTTATCTAAGTTTCGTGTAGCAACACGAGCTACTTCGTAGAGTTTTTGAAAATCAAATTCATTTTCTTCTTTATTTACATAACTTGGTAATACTAATGCAGCAAGATTACATACTCCAATATTTTCACTATCTGAATATTCAATAATCTCAGCACAAAGATTCGATGAACGAATTGTTCCAAGATTTTTTTGGTTTGATTTCCTATTAGAAGCATCTTTATAAAGCATATAAGGAGTTCCTGTCTCAATCTGAGATTCAATAATCTTATTCCATAGCTCACGTGCTTTTATCTGTCTTACAAATTTTCCTTCTCCTTCATATTTTTCATAGAGTTCTTCAAATTCTCCAGAATGAACCTGATAAAGTCCTTTTGAAACATTTGGATCCATCAAAGACCAGATTCCATCTTCTTCAACTCGTTGCATAAATAAATCAGGGATCCAAAGTGCATAAAATAAATCTCTTGCACGCATTTCCTCTTTTCCGTGATTTTTCTTTAATTCAATAAACTCAAAAATATCCGCATGCCAAGGCTCGAGATAAGCAGCAAAAGCCCCTTTTCTTCTTCCTCCTCCTTGGTCAACATAACGAGCGGTTTCATTATATACCTTTAACATAGGGACGATTCCATTAGAATGCCCTCCTGTTCCCTTAATGTAGGACCCTTTAGCTCTTACATTATGAACAGAAAAACCAAATCCTCCTGCAAATTTTGATATCCCTGCAATTTTTCCGAGCGTATCATAAATTCCCTCTATAGAATCATCTTTCATCGCAACTAAAAAACAAGATGAAAGTTGAGGATTTTTTGTCCCTGCATTATAAAGTGTTGGGGTTGCGTGCTTATAATATTTTTGAGACATCAGATCATACATTTCCAATGCAGCATCAATATCTTCCCCATTAATTCCAAGAGATACACGCATAAACATATATTGAGGAGTTTCTCTCACAACACCATTTATTCTCAAAAGATAAGCTCGCTCAAGAGTTTTAATTCCAAAATATGTATACCCAAAATCTCTTTCAGGGTCAATCGCAGCATCAATCTTATCTGAATATTTCCTTACAACATCACTGAGTTCTTGAGAAACCAAAGGAGCATGAGTATTTGTATTTGGGTCAACATAATTATATAAATCTTCTAAGTTCTCTGAAAATTTTTTAGTAATATTTTTTTGAATATTTGAAGCAGCAATCCTCCCAGCAAAAATAGAATAATCAGGATGCTCAATAGTCTTTGCTGCAGCAACTTCTGCAGATAAATTGTCTAATTCTGTAGTCGTAACCCCGTCATAAATGCCATCAATAGTTTTTTGAGCTACTTTTTCAAAAGATACATATCTTATATCTAAGCCATAGACTAAAGATTTTAATCTCTCTAAAATTTTATCAAAAGATAACTCTTCATCTTTTCCACTTCTAGTTTTAATGTGTATGTTCATATTTATTTTAATAAATTACTTAATAATATCATTATAAAGTAATGCATACATAAATAAAAAATACGTATAGAAATAAAATCACAATTCAAAGCGATTAATTATAATTCATGTAGCAATACAAATGAAAATTTAATTTGTAAAAACATTATAACAATATTCATTTAGATACACAAAATAAAAAAAGAAATATAAATAATACATCATATTATATAAATTATGTAAATGATATTTAATATTATTATATATATTTATATTTAAATTATTCATGACTCAGCGCTATTCTAATTATTTCCTTAGCTATATTTTTTCCAGCATCTTTTATAGAGAATCTATCTGCTCCATCTTTCATACTTTTTTTTATATTCTCACTATTATAAATCCTATCTATTTCAAATATTAAACTATCACTACCAAGATTATTTTCTTCTATAACTACACAAGCTCCTTCCCTGGCATAATTATATGCATTTTTTATTTGATAATTATGAATCGAATCTGTCCTTGGAATTATGATTGATGGAATACCCCAATATGCTATTTCAAATAATGTAGATCCAGCTCTAGATATAACTAAGTCTGATACACCAGCTATCATTTTCATTGATAACTGATTAAGAAAATCGAATTGATGATACCTGTATTTATACTTCATATTCATTAGTGATGAATTAGTCAACATTTTAATATCATCAAAATCATCTCTTCCTGTTTGATGTATCACCTGATATCTATCCAATATTTTAGGAAGTATCTCTTCTATTTTTCTATTTATATTTTTAGCACCATCAGAACCACCAAGTATCCATAACACAGGTATATTTTCTTCAAGACCTAAAAATTCATATGCTCCTGATTTACTGGGTTCTTGTAAATTATGCCTAATAGGTTGACCTGTTTGTATGATTTTATTAACATCAAAAAAATCAATTTCCTGTTTATATGCTACAGTTATTTTTTTTGCAAATTTTTGTGCCCATAAATTTATATCATTTGGTATTGAATTAAATTCATGCAATATAACAGGTATTCTTAATAACCTTGCAGCAAATAATGTTGGATATGAAGATATTCCACCTGTAGAAAATACAACATCAGGAAAAATACTGAATATTTGGATTATACTGATAATAATACTAAAGAAAGACTTCAATCCTATTTTATTTTTTACTAGTAATGATTTTTTATAAATTATTCCGTTCTCATATAGAACCTTCTTTTCAAACGGATTATTTGAAAAAAAGTATATGCGAGCTTCTGCTAAATTCTCACTATCTATTATGTTATTTAATTCTTCAGATACAGCAATAAGTGGATTAAAAAAATCTGTAGTTGGGTTACCTGTTAAAACTATTTTCATATTATAATATTAACAAATATATAAAGAATAAGCTATTTAATTTAGTAAAAATAATCATAAAATTATCGAGAGATTACTTTTTTCCTGTGTTTTGAAATATTTAAGATTATGCCCATTTCAATTAGAGTTATAAATAATGCAGTACCACCATTACTCATAAATATTAATGGCAAACCAGATAATGGAATTATAGCTGAAATAGCTGCTATATTTAAAAATACCTGTATTACTGTTAATAAAATTAAACCGATTACTAGGTTTTGTGCAAAAATTGTAGGTGCTTTTTTTGCAATCCTAAAGCCAAAAAACGCAAATAATATATACAAAAATATTAGGATAATTCCACCAACAAAACCATATTCTTCAGCAAATATTGCAAATATAGAATCACTATTTGATTCTGGAAGATATGGACCAAATTTTTGAATACTTTGACCAAAACCACGACCAAAAGTTTTTCCAGAGCCAATCGCTATCAACGATTGTTTAATTTGATAAGAAGAACCATATTGGTCTCGATTTATATCAGAAAAAGTTTTAAATCTTTCAATTATATATGGATTAAATGATACATATGTACCAATAAAAGAAGCACCTAGAAAAAAAACAATAATTATTTGTTTAATCGAAGCTCCTCTTGCCCAAAATAGAATAAAAGAAACTACTCCAATTAAAACAATTGATCCCGTGTCTGGCTGTGCAACAAGAACTGAAAAAGAAAAAAATAAAATTAAAATAAAAGGTAAAAATCCAAACTTAAAAGTCTTAATCTTTTTGTAATTTTTTGATATCCATGTAGATAAAAATAATATAGTGGCAAATTTTAATAATTCAGCTGGCTGAAATGAAATAAAACCAAGAGATACCCATCTATGTGCTCCACCATGCTCAAACCCAATTCCTGGAATAAACACTAAAATAGTAATTAAAATACCAGATAAAAATATCCATAACGCTGATTTTCTCCAAAAATTATAATTAATCTTTGATGATATAAACATACCAATTAGACCACCAATAACCCCTAGACCAACATGCCTAAACATCATTGCTTTAAATATTTCCTTATTTTTTGTATATATTCCAAGTGAGGAAGAAATGAATGTCAAAACACCTATAGTAAGAATGATTAGCACTATTATTAAAAAACTTCTATCTATTTTTTTTATTTTATTTGACATATCTTATTTTAATATTATTAATATAAAACCTAATACCGCACAAAAAACACTAAAAACCCAATAACGCATTGTAATTCTCTCTTTACTCCATCCAATAGATTCTAGGTGGTGGTGTAATGGTGCAATCTTAAATACTTTTATATTAAAAAATCTTCTTGAAATTATTTGTATGAAAGATGACATAGAGGTTAACACTAATGGTAGTCCTATTATTATAAATTCAAAAACTGTATTTGTTAAAAAAATAATTACAGATAATGATAAAGTTAATGCTAATATTCCAGTTTCACCAAGGTAAAAACGAGCCGGTGGAATATTAAACCATAAAAAAGCTAGTAAAGCCCCCATTACAACAAATGAGAAAGCTGCAATATTGAATTGCTCTTGAAATATAGATATAAAACCATATGTACCAAAAATTATTGATAATACACCAGCAGCAAGACCATCTATACCATCTATTACAGAACTAGAAAAAAGAGCAAGTACAACAATCATATAAAATAATATAAAACCTATACCAAGTGGTATAACAAATCCAGTAAAAGGAATAGTAATACTACTAAAACCAAGCTTATAAAAAAACCAAATACCCTCAACTGCACCAACAAATAATACAAATGCTATTCTCACTTTTCTTGGTATGCCTATTCTCAAATTATTTCCTGTGCCAAAAATCTGTAAAAAATCATCTACTAAGCCTAAACTAGCACCTAGCAAAAGAGATAAAAATGGAATTAATGTTTGATTCCTAGTTATTATATTAAAATCTTTTACACAAGATAAATCTATAAATGAAGATATAATATATCCAATTATCACAGTTATAACAACCGCTATCCATACTATTACTCCTCCTATTCTTGGTGTATTTACTTCCTTTTTATTATGGATTTTTATAAATTCTTCAGACATAGAACCAAGCACTCCAAAATTAGATTTATCTATTCTTGATGATTTTTTCCACATATGATATTTATAAAATATCTTAGTAAAAAAAGGGGTTATTAAAATACCAATAACAAAAGAAGTGAGTGCTGGTATCAAAATCTTAAATAACAAAATAGCATGTTCCATAATTCATATTATACTTCAATAAGTTTATACTTACAATTTATTGACATTATATGTAGTAAAATATATAATTGTAATAAATATTAATTTAAAAAAATAAAATATATGGATAATTTCGGTATAATGAGACACGGAGAAAATAATAAAGGTACTAATAAATTAACTAAAAATGGTATTAAAGATGTTAAAATAATATCTAAAAAGATAAAAGAATTTATTTTAAGACTCGGATATAAAAAGATAATTATTTACCACTCAATTGAAATGAGAACAATAATAACTTCATATTTATTACAATCTGAAATGTATAATATGCTCGCAGACGAAATAACTGAATTGACATTTTTAAACGAAGAAAATAGTCTCCATTTTTCTAAAAGAAAGATAAAGCTAACGACAAGTAGTGAAAGTATCTTTTATATATTCGTAACACATATGCCTAATATAGCATTCTTCCTTTCTACAAATGGAATTATTGAAAATATAAACAAAGACTTCTTTTGGTCTAACAGAAAAATTATTAGATCTTAAAAACACCAATACTTATGTTGGTGTTTTTTATGTGAATTTTTAACCTACTGAATGCTTTCATTATCTAATGTGTCAGATTCAAGTCTGTTTAATTTATCTAAAAAATAATCAAACCTTGGTAATTCTTCCTTCTTATGGATACCAAGAAAAGACATTGCTTCACTAGTTATTGAATAAAGTGGTGATCTTTTATCTTTATTATTTATATTTTTCTCTATTAAACCTCTAATCAATAAATTCCTTAAAATAAATACAGAATTAACACCCCTAATATAATCCAATTCATGTTTAGTAATTAACCCTTTATACAAAATAATAGATAATGTTTCCAATGATTGTCTACTTAACTCTTTTTCTTCTTTTGAATTAATTATTTTATTTAAAATATCTAAACTACTTTCTGCTGTAACCAACGAGGCTTTGTCTTCCAATATAACTAAACTTATTCCCCTATTTTCATAAAATTTCGACATTCCATCTAATATAGATTTAACATCAGAAATTTTCATATTAATCTGTTTTCCTATCCAAGAAAAAGATACAGGTTCATTTTTAAAAAAAAGTAACGATTCAATTTTTTGTTGTTCTTTATTCATATTTTTTATAATTAATCTAATAAGATTTTATCAAAATTTTCATTTTGTATAACATTTATAATTCCATTCCTTACTAACTCTAACATAGCCAAGAATCCTATTATATTATAGACCTTAGTTTCTTTTTTATTTGTTATATTTCCAACCTTATCCCTTATAAAATCATCAAAATTAATATTTATAGATTTATGTATACGATCACTAAGTGAATCCATCATATCCTCAATATTTATTGCAATACGAATATAAGCCTCTTTCTTTTTTTCTACAATTACAGGTAAATCATTCACTACATTATTAATCGATGATTCTATATTTTTTATATTAAATTCTTTACTTGGATTAAATGTTATATCTGCTTTTCTTGTCTTTTGGTGAAAAAACATTTTCCTATGTGAATAAACATCCTTTAATGACCTAGATATATCAATATAAACCTTAAATATCTCTATACGCTTTTTTAGATTTTCTATATCATCATTTTCTTCATCTGTAATTTCAATGTTTGGTAATAAGGCCTTTGATTTTATCAATGCTAATGTAGATGCAACATATATAAAATGAGTCATTTTTATAAACGACTTACCTTCTATTGAACTTATGAAATTTATATAATCATCTGTAATTTCAGCCAATGAAACTTCATTTATTTGTAATTTACGTCTCTCAATTAAATTAAGAAGTATCTCAATTGGACCCTCAAATCTTTCAGTTTTTATTTCATAACCCATACCTTTTGATAATTATACCATATAATATATATTATATGTACTAAATTATTTTGATGTCTAACATCAAAAATGCTATTATCAATAATATGAAAATAACTTATGCAAATAAAAAAAAGAAAGATTTTAGAGAAATAAATCTCTACAAAAAAGATAAAGAAAAAAAGATAGATGATAAAAATAATCTCTATCTCAACATGAAAGTTCCTGAACAATTAGATAGGAAAACAGCCATTCGTTTTATTTGTTCTATGGTAAAAAGAGCTCAATCTCACAAATTAGAAAAAATTGCTTTTGACTATGAACAAATAAAAAAGACAATAGGAAATATTTTAAGTGAGGAATATTGTGCAAAACTTTTCGTAAAAAATATTTCCATTGCTTCATATACTTTTGATAAGTATAAAACAAAAAAAGAGAACACCTTAAAAGAAATTTTAATTTTTGGAAATTTCTCAAAAGAAGAAAAAGATGTTTTTAAAGAAACAGAAATCATTACAAAGAATATAAATATATCTAGAGATCTTGCAAACACACCTGGAAATCTTATGACACCAAATATTCTTGTAAAAAATGTTAAAAAAATCTTTAATAAAGATAAAAATATTAAAATTAAAATTCTTGGAGAAGATGCTATAAAAAAACTTAAAATGAATCTTATCTATTCAGTTGGATTAGCATCAAAAGAAAAATCAAAATTTATTATTCTTGAATATAAAAATGGAAAAAAAAATGAAAATCCTGTAGCGATCATTGGTAAAGGTATTACTTTTGATGCCGGTGGTCTTGATATTAAGCCAGCAGGAAAATTTATGGATATGTATATGGATATGACTGGTTCAGCCATAGCAATAGGGATACTAAAATCCATAGTGGATTTAAATATAAAGAAGAATATTGTGGTACTTATTCCAGCAGTAGAAAATTCAGTAAGTGGATCATCTTATCGTCCTGGTGATATTATCACTTCTATGTCTGGTAAAACCGTTGCTATAGGAAATACTGATGCAGAAGGAAGATTAGTTATGGCTGATGCGATTACTTATGCAGAACGATACAAGCCATCGTTACTTATTGATATTGCAACATTAACAGGAGCTTCTCTGGTTGCTCTAGGGCAAAGAGCAACTGCAATTATGTCAAGATCAGAAAAAATTCAATCTGAAATGATTAAGATTGGAAATAATGTTGGAGAATATCTTTGGCCACTTCCTGCCTGGGATGAATTTGCAAATGATTTAAAATCAGATTATGCAGATATCATTAATAGTGGGAGTTCTCGCTATGGAGGAACAGCAAAAGCTGGAATGTTTCTATATGAATTTATTAAGATGTATAAAGAAAAACCTCATTGGGTTCACTTAGATATTGCACCAAGAATGGAATCTATTGATGAAGATAACTTAGCGAAAGGTGCAACTGGAGAACCTATAGATCTTTTAGTTGAATATTTAAGAAAGTAATTTTTACAAAAAAAAAGATTTAATTTTTTTTACTCTTGACTTTTTCTATGTATAAGTATAATTTTACCTAAACTTAAGGTCTATTAGCTCAATTGGTAGAGCAGCTTTGGTTATACTTAGCGTGTTGCAGGTTCGAATCCTGTGTAGGTCACGAAAAAATTTAATATGTGGATGTAGCGCAGTTAGGTTAGCGCGCCCTGTTGTCAGCAGGCGGAGATATCCGATATAGATATTTATAAAAATAGTTAATGTATACTAATACTGTTTTGAATAAATATCTTAACGAGGTCGTAGGTTCGAATCCTGTCATCCACTCAAAGCTTCTTTATTGAAGCTTTTTTTCTTTAATTAAAAACATGTTATCATTCATAATATGAAAAAAGAAGAACTCATAGAATTCCTTATTCTTGCAAAAAAATCTACATATCCAAAAAATGCACCTAATAAGGAAGATAACACATCAAAAATATTTTCCTTTAAAAAAGGAGATTTGGAATATCTTGATACATATTATGGAAGTAATTCTTTTTCTGGAATAGAAATTGTTTTTTATAAAAAAATACCTATATGGAGTATGTCTTATTTTGGGGATCTCACACATAGAGAAGAAAAAAATGAAATTTATTCTTTTCTCAAGAAAACGTTATCATTTGTATCAGAAAAAAATGTCTATAGAGGACCAAAAAAATTTCAAGAAAAAGATTTTATTTATAAAAATACAAATTCAGGAAATTTAGAAAATTTTTCTGGTGAAGAATTTATTTATAAAAATGAAAAATTAGTATATCATTTAAAATATATTGGAGGTTTTATAAAATAAAAAATTAAAAATTTAGAAATCAGATATTTCATTCCAATATTTATAAAATACTTTATTTATTTTTTTTATTTTATTACCAATATTTTTTTTATTAATTTCTCTAAAGTTACCAAAATAATATTTCCAAATTTCATTTTTTGTTGGGTTTGTTAATAAAAAACGAACATGTTCCCAATGAAAACTTTGTAAAAAAATCAATATATTCGGATTATTTTTTTCTTTATAATTATTTAAAATATATTTAATATTTTTTGCCATTATTTTTTCACGTAAATATATCTTCACCCACCATATCCAATTTTTTTCAATACATGGATAACTACCCATCCATACATCTAACCATTCTCTTGTTAATTCACTGGGGGCATCTACTCTGTACAATAAAACTTGATGATTTTTATTCCATAATTCATTAATATTTTCCCAAACAAATTGATCTGCTTTTACCCACGGATGTATTTTCAATATATTTCCAGATAAATTTTTAATCATCTTATCATATAATCTTTTTGGTTTTTTTAATGCTTCAAAGTTATTGAATTCCATATCTGGAACATTATTATTGTTTGGGTATTCGAATATAATTATATCATGTTTATATTTCCTAACCGCATTTGCTTGTCTTAAATCTAATTTATTTGATTCTATACAATCAACTTGATGATAAATTGGTTCTATCGTCATAATAAACTCATTATAAACCCAAACAAAAAAAACACCAAAATGGTGTTTTTTATTCTGTTTTCTTTGGTAATTCTTTTAATTGAATATGTAGTTCATCTAATTGCGTTTGAGTTATTTTTGATGGTGATTCCATCATTGGCTCTCTCCCCTCTCCGTTTTTAGGAAAAGCAATGAGTTCGCGGATTGTTTTTTCGTTTTGTAAAATCATCATCAGACGATCAAATCCCCAAGCAATACCTCCATGGAGAGGCGTTCCTGAGCCAAGCGCCTTCAACATATGTCCAAAATTCTCCTCGATTTTTTCATCGCTATGCCCTAAAATACGCAAAATGGATCGAAGAATTTCTGGGTCGTGGGCACGAATAGAACCTCCCCCAATCTCATAACCATTGAGCACAATATCATATTGAGCTGCAATAATATTTTCTATATTTTTTCCTGCTTTCAAATCTTTAATATATTCAGGTTTTGAAAGTGAAAATGGATTGTGGGTAAAAGTCCATTCTCCTTGTGCTTGAGGATCATCAGAATCTGCAGTTTTTTCAAAGAAAGGAAAATCAACCACCCACACAAAGGCGAGCAAGTTTGGGTCATTCTTATCTTCTCGGATATCAGGGCGATCATTTCCATATTTTTCCATTGCTTCTTTATAAGAAATTCTTGGGAAAGGAATTTGTTGGATACGTTTTTCTGGATAGAGTTTTTCCACAAGGTTAATGAGAAGTTTTTCATTGAGCGCCATAATATCTTCTTCGGTCACAAAGGACATTTCCATATCCAATTGGGTAAATTCTGGCTGTCGATCTCCACGCAAATCCTCATCACGCATACACTTTGCAAATTGAAAATAGCGTTCCATTCCTGCAGACATAAGGAGTTGCTTATATTGTTGTGGCGATTGAGGGAGTGCATAAAAATGATGAGGTGTAAGTCGTGAAGGCACCACATAATCTCGAGCACCTTCCGGTGTTGATTTTGTAAGCACAGGAGTTTCAATTTCAATGAAATCTTCTTCTTCAAGTAAATCGCGGAGAAGTTTTGCTGTTTTTGCACGCATACGAATATTTTTCTGCATACGCTCTGTCCGCAAGTCTAAGTATCGATGTTTCAATCGCACCTCTTCATTAATCTCTTGAGTTGATTCAGTGATTTCAAAGACAGGAGTTTCTGCTTTATTCAAAATCTCAAATCCAGTAATCTCCAATTCAACATCTTTATTGAAAAATGGTTTTTCTTTCCCCTCTTCTAAAGCTTCGCGATAGGCTTTTGCCTGCTTATCATTTCTCTCCTGCACTTTTCCATAAACGGAAACAACCCATTCTGGGCGAAGTTCCTTTGCTTGTTCTAATACCTCATGCTTTCCAAAGACAACCCCCTGCACTTTTCCTGAGGCGTCACGAAAATCAAAGAAAGCCATCTTCCCTTGATCTCGTTTTACATCCACCCATCCTTGGATGAGTACTTCTTCTCCTTTCTTTTCTGAAAGGTTTTTTATCTGTGTTCTTTTCATATTTTTTTAATACATTATTTCTAATAATTTAAAAACTATTTTTGGCTATCTCTTAATTTATTTGCTAATTCTCTTAATTTATTTTTATCTGCTTTTGGGCCTCCACCAGAACAAATCCATCCTTCATATTTTTCAAACCAAAATTTTTTTCCTGATAAATACTGCTTCCATTCTCCTTTTTTTAATTCTTCTGTTCCATGCATGGGAAAAAGTTTTATATGTGCATGGTCAATCCCTGTTCCTTCCATAAGTAAACCTACACGACCAACATCTTGATAAAAATTTTTTAAAATCTTTGATACTTTTTTAGCTGAGAAGATAAATTTCTGTAACATATCATTAGGCATTTCTAATACATCACTATGATAATGTTCTTTTGGGATAACAACAGAAAAACCTTCCGTATTAGGGTCTATAGAAAGAAAAGCCATGAATTCATCATTCTCCCAAAAAATTCCTGGTGTTTCTAATTCTCTGGTAACTATTTTACAAAATGGACAAGATCCATCTTTTGTTTTTGCCTTATAATATGCCATAATTTTTATATATTTTCTTTAATAAATTTTTCTAATAATTCTAAATCGTTTTGATAATGAAAACTTTTAATTCCAACCTTCTCTGCTTTTTCTATTGCATCTAAACTATGTTCTATGTAAATGCAATCTTCTGCTTTTGTTTCAAAAGTTTTTAAGAGTCTTTCATAATATCCTCCATCTGTTTTTCTTGGGTTCCCATATAGAGTAAAAAGTTCATAGTTTTTTGGCTTATATTTTTCAAGAAAATCTAACTTTTCTCCACTTGCATTGGTAAGAATAATTTTTTGCATGTCAATGAAATCATTTAAAACCTTTTGCATTTCTTTATTTATTTCACTATCAGTAAATAAACAATGATAGGCATCGACAAGAATAATTTTTTGATTTTTTTTCATAATCGTTAAAATTTCACAAACAAAAAAATCGTCCGCAAAATTATTGATATAATTTGCAGGGACGATTTTTTTGAGCTACGAAAAAGCTTCGCTTTTTCGTACAACAATTTTATAAACCGCGGTGCCACCCTCATTCCTTGTTTTCAAAAACAAGGCACTCTTTTATGGATTTTCTCAGAAGAAAATCTTTTCACCTCAGCTTTGTTAATGCTTCTCAGGTATTCTTATTATATCAGAAAAATAATATATATAAAAATATATTTTAGAAAATTATTTAAAACGATAAGGATCTAGGTGGTCATCATTTCTTCCATCTGCATCCTTATATAATTCATCTAATTTAATCTGTTTTTCATATTCACCCTCTACTTCCTTAATTACATTTAAAATTTCATCATTAACATCTTCTAAATGTAAATCTGTATTATCTCTATTCTTAATTTTTATTAATAAACCTATATATTCTTTTAATTTCTTTTCTTGGTGAGAAAAAATCTTACCTCTAACTTTTATCAAAACATCATCAATCTTATTAATTAAATTAATTATTTTTTCCTCACTATTATTTTCCTTAAAATCTGGAAATTCTATATCAAATTGCATAACATGTTTATTATAATATAATTTAAAATAAAAGACGAGAAAATATATTATTTCTCATCTTTTTTATTTTTTTTTAATTTATCACGAATCTTTGCTGCAATCTCAAATTGTTGAGATTCGATTGCATGCTTCAATGCTTTTTTTAAATCTTTAACATTCTCTATAAAATTAATATTTGATAACAAATCTCCATAATAAAGATCTTTTTTGTCATAAGTATTATAAGTTTCACCAAAATAATATGTTTCTTTTTTATCAAGAAATAAATCAATATTAATTTCTACATAGTTAATCTTAATATTTAAAAAACAAATATAATTCTTATTTCTAATTAAATTATCTCTCTTAATATTTAAAAGATTAAAACCAATAAAACCAGACCATCTCAAAAAAGAAAAATCTAAGGCGAAATCTCTTCCAAAAAATCCTATACCGATTTTTTTAATTCCTAGTATATATAACCTAGAATTTGTAATAGATAGATATCTCTTAACTTGCTCTATATTTGAAAATAAATATAGATCCTTCCTAAGAGCAAAAACATCTTTAGTCAAAATAGTAGTACCTCTTGTATTATTATTTTGAGGGTCGATTAATACATAACCTACTTCTCCTATGACTATATCACGAAGAAGTCTTGTAGAATAAATATTTAATTCATACTTTTCCATGATACCTGAATTAAGTTATTAAATAATTTAATGTTATTATAACAATTAACAAAAAAAAGTATAGTTTCTATTTATCTTTTAAATTAGATATCTACATGTATACTTTTATAATGGAAAGATTTAAATTAAAAATAAGTGATATTGTAAATACAGGACATGGGATTGGAACAGACAAATTAAATAATCATATATATGTTTTAGGTGCTTTTCCAGGTGATATAATCATAGTAGAAATATATAAAAAATTAGACAAAATCTATTATGGAAAATTAATATCTATTTTAAAACCATCAATAGATAGAGTATTTACACCAAACAAAGAGCCGTTCTTTGATTCAAATGCTCCATGGAAACACATTTCATTTGAAGCTGAAAACAAATACAAAATTAAAATAATAAATGAATTATATGCAAATATATTGTATAAAGATATTATAAAAAAATTTTACTCAAAACCAAAAAATGAAATTGGATATAGGAATAAGGTTGCCTATACATTTCTTGACACAAAAAAAGGTTTAAAATTTGCACTCTATACAAGAGGAATTGGTGACAAAAAAAAAATTGAACAAAAAGAAAATTCATTAGCACATCCACTAATTGAAAAAGTAGGGAAACTTTTTTTAAACTTCCTAAATCAAAAAAAAATTAAAAGTAAACAGTTAAAATACCTAATATTAAGATATTCTTTTTCTACTAATACTATTAGTGCATATTTACTATTACCAGAAACGAATAGAAAAAAACTCCCTATAAAAAAGAAAGACTTAGATAGATTTATAAAAAATAACAATCAAATACAAGGTATAATAGTCGCACACTCAGATCCAAAAATACGTTCATCAATATCAGATAAAACATTTTATAATATTGGTGATACGGATATAAAAGAAAAAATCTTAGATAAAAAATATATCTACCATCCATCATTATTCTTCCAAATAAACCCTATTGATTTTAAACAAATACTATGTGATTTACGTGAACAAATAAAAAAAATTAACGGTAAAGAAAATACACAACTCCTTGATTTATTTGCTGGAGTAGGAATTATAGGTATTGAGTTATCTGATTTAGTACATGATGTCCGTGGAATAGAACTAAGTAGTTTATCTAAGGAATATGCAATAAAAAATTCAAAAGTAAATAAAATAAGAGATTTTTCATTTTATGAAAGTAATGTAAATGACGTACTAGAATATATAAAAAAAGAACAAATACTCATAATTGACCCACCAAGACATGGTATTACACAAAAAACTATTGATCGTATAACTGAACAAAAACCGGAATATATTCTGTATGTATCTTGTAATCCTGAAACACAACGCAGAGATTACGAAAAAATTAAAAATATTTATAATATAATATTTTTAAGAGGGTACAATTTATTTCCAAAAACACATCATATTGAATCTCTTATCGTATTACAGAGAAAATAAAATTTTAGTTATAATACATCTAATCTTTCTTTTAACCAAGTATCTACAAATTCGTATAATTGATTTAAATGCTCCTCTTCTTTTGGTGTATGTGGTGAACCATTTATTATTTTAAATGTTTTATCTCCAACAAGAGTTTTATAAAAAATACTAATATGTTCTGTAGGAATACTAGTATCATTTTCACATCCAATAAAAAGCATTGGTTGGTTTTCATTATTTTCTTTAATAAGTGAATGGTTCAATATCTCAATCATAAATTCCCAAGGTATTTCTTTTAATTCACTTGGATTTGATGACCTTGGTGTAATTAAAACACCATCTTTTTTCCATTTTTTAAATCCATCTGGAAAAAACTCCTTATTTGCAGCCCAAATTAATTCACCAGATATAACTGGTGCAAACGGAATAGAAAAACTTACTTTATTTATATTTCTAAGAGCATACCTTGCTACAGAAAAACCACCCATTGAATGTCCTGAAACAAGCAATTTCCCAATAAACCATCCTTGTTCTTGGACCCATTCTGCAACATCTTCGAAATCATCTGCATGTAATCCCTGACGGGCATATTTTATTTCTCCATCAGATTCTCCGAAAGAATTAATTGGATCGAAATTAAATACTTGAAAATTATTTTCTAATAATACTTTTTTCAAAGTTAATATATGAACTTGTTCTTTTACACCACTGTGTCCAGCTTGCAAAATAGCTGTCCCAATGATTTTTCTTTTTGGTTTTGTTAAGACCCCAACAATATTTTGACCTATTCTGTTTTTTAAGTTTATTTTTTCTTTCATTCTTATTTTAAATCTTTTTTTTATAATATCTATCTCTACCTATAGCATCCAATACTCTCTCATATGACTCTATTGCAACAGAGCTTTCTCCAAAATTCAAATTATTTAAGTCTCTTATGACAATAAACAATATAGATATTGATGAGAATATTCCACCTGTAAATAATATAGATATGATTGAATCATCTTTTATAAACAAAACAGAAAGAAACAATAAAAAACCCAAAAAACTTATAGTCAACCAGCTACCTACAGACAAACTGTCTTTACCAGACATAACTAGTTTTTCTCTTGCTGTGGAATGCTCATTCAGTAAAGATAATAAGTTATTCATTATTTTATCTGCTTTATTTCCAGAATAATCTATTTTTTCTAGAGTCAGGCAAAGATTATTGAAATACTTTTCTGTTTTATTATATTCTTCCCATCTTAAAGGCATAAAAAAATGTATATACTCTTCTATAGTATCTTCAACCTCAATCAACCATTCATTATTATTAATTTCTTTAGAAATTAAGGTTGCGTAAAAATAAAATGTACCCAAAGAACTAGCATCTATACTAGCATTTGACCTTATTAATTGATATCTTGAATATAAATGTGCTATAAAAAAACCAACAAGAATAGCAAATAAAATACCAACGAAAGAGACCAGATCACCAATTTTTGAATTCGATGCTAATTCTGGTATAAAATATGCAGCCAAAAAAGAAAATACAATAGCAGAAAACAGTATGTATCTTACATTTAATCTATTAATCTTTTCGAAAATTTTCATAATTATATAATAACACAATTACTTAAATTATGTGAAGTAAATAATAAAAAAA